>NZ_KV827716.1:0-288 GCF_001836185.1 Corynebacterium sp. HMSC036D03 | reverse complement strand
TCCGCGGAAGCCTTGACGGGGCTATTTTCCATTCTGATCATGGAAGTGTGTACACCTCACAGGCGTTTAGGGACCACTGCGCCCAACTTGGTGTACGCCAATCCATGGGAGCAGTGGGAACTAGTGCCGATAATGCCCTGGCAGAATCATTTAACGCCACCTTAAAACGTGAAGTGCTACGTGATCGGAAAGTCTTTGATAATCCCATTATCTGCCGGCAGGAAGTCTTTCGATGGTGCATGCGCTACAACACCCGCAGACGGCACTCCTGGTGCAACCTTCTAGCCC
>NZ_KV827715.1:0-3103 GCF_001836185.1 Corynebacterium sp. HMSC036D03 | reverse complement strand
TTGTTGTTGTGTTGGTTGTGTGTTCGTTATTTAGGGCGCATGGTGGATGCCTTGGCATGCTGAGCCGATGAAGGACGTGAAAGGCTGCGTTAAGCCTCGGGGAGTTGTCAATTAAGCGTTGATCCGAGGATGTCCGAATGGGGAAACCTGGCACTTGTTATGGAGTGTTACCCTTCAGTGAATTCATAGCTGTTGTGGGGGTTGACGCGGGGAAGTGAAACATCTCAGTACCCGTAGGAGAAGAAAATAATAATGATTCTGCTAGTAGTGGCGAACGAACGTGGATGAGGCTAAACCGTGTGCATGTGATACTTGGTAGGGGTTGTGTGTGCGGTGTTGTGGGCCTTGATGTGCAGCGACTACCATCGTTGCGTCTTGTTGTTGGTGTTAGGTGAAGTGGTGTGGAAACGCCTGCCGTAGAGGGTGATAGTCCTGTAGCTGAAGACATTGATGATGGGGTTGTCAAGTTGCCCGAGTAGCAGCGGGCTCGTGGAATCTGCTGTGAATCTGCCGGGACCACCCGGTAAGCCTAAATACTCAGTGTGACCGATAGTGGATAGTACCGTGAGGGAATGGTGAAAAGTACCCCGGGAGGGGAGTGAAATAGTTCCTGAAACCATGTGCTTACAATCCGTCAGAGCACCGTTTGTGTGTGATGGCGTGCCTTTTGAAGAATGAGCCTGCGAGTCAGCGGCATGTCGCGAGGTTAACCCGTGTGGGGTAGCCGTAGGGAAACCGAATCCTAATGGGGTGTCAAGTGGCATGTCCTGGACCCGAAGCGGGGTGATCTACCCATGGCCAGTGTGAAGCAGCAGTAAGATGCTGTGGAGGCGCGAACCCACGTAGGTTGAAAACTGCGGGGATGAGCTGTGGGTAGGGGTGAAAGGCCAATCAAACTCCGTGATAGCTGGTTCTCCCCGAAATGCATTTAGGTGCAGCGTCGCATTAGCTTGGTGGAGGTAGAGCTACTGGTTGGTTGAGCGGGACTACAATCTTAGCAATGTCAGCCAAACTCCGAATGCCATTAATGTGTTGTGCGGCAGTGAGACTGTGGGGGATAAGCTTCATAGTCGAGAGGGAAACAGCCCAGATCGCCGGTTAAGGCCCCTAAGGGTGTGCTAAGTGGAAAAGGATGTGGGATCGCGAAGACAGCCAGGAGGTTGGCTTAGAAGCAGCCATCCTTGAAAGAGTGCGTAATAGCTCACTGGTCGAGTGGTTCTGCGCCGACAATGTAGTGGGGCTCAAGCACACCGCCGAAGCCGCGGCAATAATTTTTGTTATTGGGTAGGGGAGCGTCGTGCACGTGTTGAAGCGTTACCGTAAGGAGGCGTGGAGTGTGTGCGAGTGAGAATGCAGGCATGAGTAACGAATTGGAAGGTGAGAATCCTTCCCGCCGGATGACTAAGGGTTCCTGGGTCAAGTTCGTCTTCCCAGGGTGAGTCGGGACCTAAGGCGAGGCCGACAGGCGTAGTCGATGGATAACCAGTTGATATTCTGGTACCCGAGTATATGCGCCCCTGATAAAGCACTGATACTAACCACCACAAGCACTTTTCGATGACACTTTGTGTTGTTGGTTGGTGTGCGTCGTGGGGCCTGATGTGTGGTTCAAGCGATGGGGTGACACAGTGGGGTAGCCATGCCACTTAGTGGATTGTTGGTGTAAGCGTGTAGCTTGGGGTGTAGGTAAATCCGCATCCTTTTATGTGAGACGTGATGCGTAGCCTTAATTGGTGAAGTTGGTGATCCCGTGCTGTCGAGAAAAGCCTCTAGCGATGTATATACTCGGCCCGTACCCCAAACCGACACAGGTAGTCAGGTTGAAAATACTAAGGCGTTCGGGTGAACTGTGGTTAAGGAACTCGGCAAAATGCCCCCGTAACTTCGGGAGAAGGGGGACCCTATGGCGTTAACACTCTTTGCGGTGGTAAGCGTTGTGGGGTCGCAGAGAATAGAGGGGAGCGACTGTTTATCAAAAACACAGGTCCATGCGAAGACGTTAAGTTGATGTATATGGACTGACGCCTGCCCGGTGCTGGAAGGTTAAGAGGACCGGTTAGTTCATCTTTGATGGGCGAAGCTGAGAATTTAAGCCCCAGTAAACGGCGGTGGTAACTATAACCATCCTAAGGTAGCGAAATTCCTTGTCGGGTAAGTTCCGACCTGCACGAATGGCGTAACGACTCCCCTGCTGTCTCAACCACAGGCCCGGTGAAATTGCACTACGAGTAAAGATGCTCGTTACGCGCGGCAGGACGAAAAGACCCCGGGACCTTCACTATAGCTTGGTATTGGTGTTCGGTTCGGTTTGTGTAGGATAGGTGGGAGACTGTGAAGCTATCACGCCAGTGGTGGTGGAGTCGTTGTTGAAATACCACTCTGATCGGATTGGATACCTTAACCTTGGCCCATGATCTGGGTTGGGGACAGTGCCTGGTGGGTAGTTTAACTGGGGCGGTTGCCTCCCAAAATGTAACGGAGGCGCCCAAAGGTTCCCTCAGCCTGGTTGGCAATCAGGTGGTGAGTGTAAGTGCACAAGGGAGCTTGACTGTGAGAGTGACAGCTCGAACAGGGACGAAAGTCGGGACTAGTGATCCGGCACCTACTTGTGGATGTGGTGTCGCTCAACGGATAAAAGGTACCCCGGGGATAACAGGCTGATCTTCCCCAAGAGTCCATATCGACGGGATGGTTTGGCACCTCGATGTCGGCTCGTCGCATCCTGGGGCTGGAGTAGGTCCCAAGGGTTGGGCTGTTCGCCCATTAAAGCGGCACGCGAGCTGGGTTCAGAACGTCGTGAGACAGTTCGGTCTCTATCCGCCGCGCGCGTTGAAACTTGAAGAAGGCTGTCCCTAGTACGAGAGGACCGGGACGGACGTACCTCTAGTGTGCCAGTTGTTCCGCCAGGGGCATCGCTGGTTGGCTACGTACGGAAGGGATAACCGCTGAAAGCATCTAAGCGGGAAGCCTGTTTTAAGATGAGGTTTCATTCGAGGTCCCCTAAAGACTATGGGGTTGATAGGCCAGACATGGAAGCATCGCAAGATGTGAAGTCTACTGGTACTAATAGACCAAAACAAACACACACAATGTGCAACACACA
>NZ_KV827714.1:0-2735 GCF_001836185.1 Corynebacterium sp. HMSC036D03 | reverse complement strand
CTACTCAAACGGAACAAAACCTGGGGCACTTCAAAAAAGCCCCACAACACAGCGTAGCGGTTAACCGCTACGCTTCTTTTATGCTCTTCCTATGCCCCAACTGTGCAACAGCACCAATAAACTGGCGCCCCGGTTATAAGTTGGGGCGCCAAGTCGATGTGCTCGAGTCGGGGGATGTTAGTGGCCGGTGTCAAGCCGGCCAGACAGTCGGTTCAGCCGGTCCTGACTGGGACCGTCGAGCCCGATAATGGACACGGTTTTGCCTCTGTCCTGGAACTTCTGCGTAATCGCGTCAAAGGTCGCGACCGTGGAGGCATCCCAGATCTCCGCCTCAGTGAGATCAATAGTGATATGACGGGCAGAATCGGTGTAATCAAAGCGATAAACCAGGTCATTGCTTGATGCCCAAAACAACTGGCCATGCACCCGGTAGGTACGAGTATCAATCTCGCCATCGCCATCGCCGTCGCCGTCGATCTCGGAGGCCTTTTCAATGGAAACGATATGTGCCACCCGACGGGCGAACATGATCATCGCGGTGACCACACCCAGCACGACACCAATGGCCAGGTTGCTGGTGGCTAGGGTGGCAATAATCGTCACGGCCATAACAATGGTCTCAGAGACCGGCATGAGTTTAAGGGTGCGTGGATGCACCGAGTGCCAGTCGATGGTGCCGACCGAGACCATGATCATGATTGCCACCAACGCAGCCATCGGGATCATGCCAACGATGTCGCCCAGTGCCAGGACCAGGACCAGCAGGAACACACCGGCTAACAGGGTGGATAGGCGGGTACGTGCCCCGGATTCGCGGACGTTGATCATGGTTTGACCGATCATCGCGCAGCCACCCATGCCGCCGAAGAAACCGGAGGCAATATTAGCCACCCCCTGTCCCCAGGATTCACGAGTTTTATCGGAATGAGTGTCGGTGATGTCATCGACGAGCTTGGCGGTCATTAACGATTCCATGAGACCGACCACGGCCATGGCCAGGGCATAAGGCGCGATGATCTGCAGGGTCTCCAACGTCCACGGCACGTTCGGAATAAACAGGGACGGTAAGGTCTCCGGCATCTTGCCCATGTCCGAGACCGTCGGGACAGTCAAACCGGCGGCAATGACCAAACCGGTGAGCACGATAATCGTGACCAGCGGGGCAGGGATCACACTGGTGAGCTTGGGGAAGAAAATCATGATCACCACACCCAAGCCGACGAGTGGGTAGACCATCCAGGGCACATCAATGAGGTGTTCGAGTTGGGCGGTGAAAATCATAATGCCCAGTGCATTGACGAAACCCAGCATCACCGATCGGGGGATAAAACGCTGAAGTTTCGCCACACCGAGGGCGCCGAGCACGATTTGTAGGACACCGCCCAACAAGACGGTGGCGATGAAATAATCCATCCCGTAACCACGCGCCACAGGAGCAATGACTAGGGCAATAGCCCCGGTGGCGCCGGTTATCATTGCCGGGCGGCCACCGGTAAAGGCGATCGCAATGGCCATGACTACCGAGGAAAACAGACCCATGGCTGGGTCAACACCGGCAAGGATGGAAAAGGCAATGGCCTCAGGGATCAGCGCCAGGGATACCGCCAGTCCGGCCAGAATCTCTATACGGATACGGGCGGGGGAAGAAAATGCGTAACGGAAGGATGCGATGATCCCGGTAGGGGCATCAGCGCCGTCTGGACTCAGGAGGGGGCGGGGGGCCGCCGTGCTAGTTTCAGTCATAGATGTCCAATCTTTGAGGGGATAGGTAACTGGGCGAACGCCCGAAAGGAATCCAACCCTCTAGTAACTTTAGGTTTGGTGATGGTGGTCATGGTAGCGGGAGTTTTACTCAACCGCCAACCCAGGCACAGGAACCCGTGGACAACATCACCGTGAAGGAGAACAGGCAATGCAAAACAGTAATTTCAAGATCGGCGAGGTCGTTGACCAGACGGGGTTGTCGATTCCCACCTTGCGTTATTATGACAACGTCGGCCTGATTACCCCATCGGGGCGTAGCCCTGGTGGGTTCAGGCTTTATAGTGAGGCTGATGTACGTCGTGTTTTGCTGGTGCGACGGATGAAACCGCTGGGGTTTACTCTGGATCAGATGCGGGAATTCCTGGAAGCTGCGGAGATTCTTCATAGTTCAGATGGCGGGCAGGACAGTGATCCCGCACAGCAGGCACGGAGTAATGCCAAGGCCACCCTTGCCGACATTCGTGAGGAGACGCGCACCCGCTACGAAAAGCTACGCAAGCAAATTGCCTACGCTGAGGAATTCCTCGATCTGGTCAACACCCTGGCACACTAAAGTGCCCCCATCCTTCGCAGGGAGAAAAAGACCATCCGATTGAATGCGCTCTGTCGAGTCGCGTTCCAGATGAAGTGGACGAACGCCCGCGGCCTCTCCGAAGTGGATGGCGATAGTGCAGAGGACTTCTGAAATCCGTGCAGACGACTCCTCAAAACGACACAGTCATCCAAGGTCACAAAATCGAAAATTGTCACTTAACCCCATCACTTCCAAACCGGCTTAAGTGACAAAAAAGGGTTAAGTAGCAAAAAGTGTGTCTGAGTTACAGCGCTCTTGCTGCTCAGGCTGGGTAAATCGGGCGGATATAAGGTCTTTATGCTTATATCCGCCCGTTTCGTGTTCAATCCATCGGAATGGCACCCGCATGTGCTAACCGGGGGTTGGTGTGCTTTCCGGGTGAGTAAAAACAGGCCAC
>NZ_KV827713.1:0-80931 GCF_001836185.1 Corynebacterium sp. HMSC036D03 | reverse complement strand
ACGCCGAACGGACACACATTCTGCTACTTAACCCACAAAAAGCCATCGCTAAAGTCCCGATTTGAGTCCCAGGACGTGCGCCTTAAGAGAAATAACTAAAGCCCCTACCAGTGTTTCTCCTGGTAGGGGCTTGGAAGTTGGTAGCGGGGGCAGGATTCGAACCTACGACCTCTGGGTTATGAGCCCAGCGAGCTACCGAGCTGCTCCACCCCGCGTCGAGATGTACTTCTAAACATCTACGCTTTAACGAGACTGATTATTTTTCATAACCGCTCTCGTCGGCGACCTCTGTAACTATACAGACAGATAGCCACCCACCCAAATCCCCTGGGCAGGTGGCCATTCGCGTTTATCTAGGCAGTATTTTCTACTTGCCTACTTCGACTCGACCTTCTTGTAGGCCTCAACAGCCTGGTCGAGCTCGTCGAGAGCCTTGCCGTATTCCTCGAAGGAACCGTTGCGGGCTTTCTCTACGTTGTCGAGTGCTTTGTTGATGCCGTCAATGGCATCGGCCTCACTAGAGGCCGCCGGTGCCGAGGCAGGAGCCGAAGCCTTGCCCTCATCCTTGGACTTGGAGTCCTCACCGGAGTCCTTCTTCGCGTCAGCTGCACTGCCGTCGCCGTCGATCTCAGTGATGTCCTGCGCGGACTTAGGATCGATGCCCACCTGGTCGAGGGCCTCACCGATAGTCGGGGCATAACCCACGCGACCCTTGTAGGAAACGAGAACGCGTAGCAGCTTCGGGAACGCGGATTCCTGGTCCTTACGCTGCGAGTAAATAGGCTCCATGTAAAGAATCTCGCCGCCGCCTACCGGCAGTGCCAACAGGTTGCCGTAGTTCAGGTCATTCGAGCCTTCCCACAGCGTGCGGTCACGAGCGACCTGGTCGGAAGACATCATGGCGTCCTGCGCCTGCTTCGGGCCCTGGGTCTGAGTATTCGTCGGCAGCACGCGAACGGTGATCTGACCGTAGTTCTCTGGGTCCGAGGACACCGCCATATGCGCGGAGAGGAACTGACGATTCAAACCGCGATAAGAAGTAATCAGCTGGAAGCTTGGCTTCCCGGACTTCGGATCCGCCGCCATGACGTAGTAAGGAGGTTGGTTCAAACCACGTGCCTCGCCGGCGGTTGGGTCTTCTGGCACAGACCAGAAGGCATCGTTATTAAAGAACACGCCTGGGTCGGAAACGTGGTACTTCGCCAACAGATCGCGCTGCACCTTGAACATGTCTTCCGGGTAACGGAAGTGGCCGCGCAGCTCGTCAGAGATTTCCGCTTTCGGCTTGACGACGCCCGGGAATACGCCCTCCCAGGCCTTCAGAACTGGGTCCTGGTCATCAAACTCAAAGAGATCCACGGAGCCGTCATAAGCGTCGACAGTAGCCTTCACAGAGTTGCGGATATAACCCACCTGCTCGTTGATAAGCCGCTGGCTGGTGCCGTTCGGGTTCTGCGTATCCTGCGTGGAATCTGTCAGCGAGGTGCGCTGTGAATAAGGCAGAGACTCAAGCGTTGTATAACCATCCACAATCCACTTGATGCGGCCGTCAATGACGGCTGGGTAGGTGGCAGAATCGGTGGTCAGCCACGGCGCTACCTTTTCCACGCGCTTGCGCGGGTCGCGGTCGTAGAGAATCTTAGATTCGGAGCCCACGCGGTCAGACAGCAGCAGGTTCATCTCCTGGTACTTCAGCGCATACGCGGTGCGGTCCACAATATTGCCGATCTCAACGCCGCCCTTACCGTCATAGGTGTAAGTGGTGGAATCGGTATCGTACTCAACTGGCTTATCACCGGTCTCACCCACTACGGCGTAGTCACGCCCATCGCGTGCGCCGGCAATGACCGGACCATAGTAGGTGCGCGGCTGGTCCACCTTGATTCCCAGGGACTTCTCGGCGTCCTTGGTCTCGCCTTCACCCTCGTGCTGCTTGCCCTGCTGGGTTTGCAGATCGGAGACGGTAAAGATTGGGAATCCGCCGCGGGCAGAGCCGGCGTCGCGCGCAACCTCGTCGACGGTGTTTGCCTGGGCCGCAACAAAGCCGTTTCCGTGGGTATAAACCGTGTGGCGGTTGATCCAGTTCTGCTGGTTTTCCTGCAGCTCATTCGGATCCAGCTCACGTGCGGCAACCACGAAGTCGCGCAGTTCACCGTCCACGGTGTAACGGTCCATCGCCAAGGTCTCTGGGAAACCGTAGAAGTTCTTCAGCTGCTGCATCTGGGTAAAGGTTGGCGCCAAGATATCCGGATCCAACAAGCGCAGGTTCGAAATCGTGGAGGAATCCGAAGCCACCTTAGAATCGGCTACTTCCTCTGCTCCCCAGTTCTCCTCATAGGTAACCTGCTCATCCGTGAGCCCGTAGGAATAGCGGGTGGATTCAATATTGCGAGCGATGTATTCCGCTTCCTTTGCTTGGCGGTTCGGGTTGACGGAAAAGCGCTCCATCAAAAGCGGCCAAGCCTGACCGATGATGACGGAGGAAAGCAGCATCAGCACCACTGCCAGTGCAGGGATGCGCAGATCCTTGATTACCACCGCAGCGAAAATCGCCACTGCTACGACGACGCCGACGACCATCAGAATGATCTTGGCCGGCAGGTAAGCATTGATGTCGGTGTAGGAGCCACCGGTAAACAGCGAGTGCTGGTTGTACAGAAGCTGATAACGATCCAACCAGTAGCCTGCTACCTGCAGCAGCATCCATAGGCCACCGGTTACCGCTAGCTGCACGCGAGCCGGGCGAGAAATGGAACCGCGCACACCGGAGGCACGGTTGCCGATGCGAATGCCGCCCAAAATGTAATGGCTAAACAGCGCCAGCAAGAAACACACCAGAAGCAGCATCGAAAACGCCGAAACGATGATGTTCCACACCGGCAGCTGGAAGGCATAGAATCCCAAGTCCTTGTGGAACTGCGGATCATCAACGCCGAAATCCTGGCCGTTTAAAAAGAGCATGAACTGGCGCCACGAAGCCTGCCCCATCAGGCCTGCCACCACACCGACTAGCAGCGGGATAACCTTTAGGAACACGCCCATGGTCTTTTCGATGGAACGACGGTACTGGTAAACCGGCGAATTCAGATCGTTAAAATCTAAGCTCTCGGGGCGGCCACGCCATGCAACGCGGCCCGCGGCATAAACCACGCCTGCCGATACCACTGCGAAGATGACAAAAAGCACGATTCGCGCTACCAAGGTGGTGGTAAAGACACCACGGTATTCAATTGCGCCGAACCACTTCCAATCTGTATAAAAGCCCACTAACAATGGGCCGATGAACAGTAAGGCGGCAATGATAGCGACCGTCCAGGACAAGCCCCTGGGAGGTCGCTTCATTGGGGCAGCGGGTCGGGAGATACCAGAGGCCAACGCCAGCTCCAATCAAAATCGTGCGAATATAAGCGGTATAGTCTTCCAGCTTAGGGAAGCAATACACAGTTAACGAATAAGGAGTCTCATGAGTTCCCCCGAGCTTTCTCAGCCAGCATTAAACAAAGCCATGCGTGAAGCAGTGGAATTTGTCCACGCTGAGGGCTGGGAGGCACCCCCTACCCTTTTCGCTCTGGTGCCGACTTCTTTGGTCGCGGACCAGCTGGCAGAGCTCAATGAGGAAGACGCTTCCCCGCTGACCCTTATCGTGCAGGACAATATCCCGGAAAACATCGAACCCGGCTCCGAGCAGCTAGCCGATTATGTCTCCCGCGTGGTCTGGCCACACGAGATCGCCGGCGTCATCTTGGCCCAAGAGATTAAATTCCGCGACACCTCTGCTGAGGCTGGCCAGAGCGCAGACTCTAGCCCGCGTCCTGCACGCCTTTTCTCCGGTGTGCTGCGTGAGGAAGGCGTCGAACTGACCCTGCTGCAGGTGCGCCCAACCGAGGAAGAACTGGAAGCAGCCGGCCCGTTTGCACAAGACGATATCCAGCTGCGCGGCGGCCCAGACGTGGCACCGGGTGTCATCGCCGCATTGCGCTACGGGCTCGAACAAGATCCCGATGAACTCGACTAAACTGAGGCACTAAGTGTCTTAGACCCAAATTTCTCTACACCTGAAGTCTCAATGCTTTCTTTTGAACTCACAGCTTTGAAGGAGTACCTCGTGCGAAATTCCTTGTCCGCCCGCACCGCCTGCGTAGCAGCTGGACTGTTTGCTGCAAGTTGCTCCCTCGCGGCATGTGGGGACGGCCAGGAGGCTAGCCAGCCCGCACCGGCTGCTCCTGTAGCTACCAGCCAGAAGGCTGAAACCCCGGCCCCGAAGACGTCGGCAAGCACCGCTACTACCACTTCTTCTGAGCAATCCTCGGCCGAGGCCACCACCTCCGAGGAAACAGAATCTGGCGCGAGCGAGCCGGCAAGCGA
Organism: Corynebacterium sp. HMSC036D03; assembly: GCF_001836185.1. NCBI lineage: Bacteria > Bacillati > Actinomycetota > Actinomycetes > Mycobacteriales > Corynebacteriaceae > Corynebacterium > Corynebacterium sp. HMSC036D03. Next base: position 76,566 of record NZ_KV827713.1, on the reverse strand, counting down.
GTCCGCCTCCGCTTCTGCGACTGCTGCCAATGGCGAAAAGAAGGGCAACGGAAAGCTCTCCAAGCAGGTAGAAGAAGCCTACGAGACCTTCGAAACCCTTGTTCCGGTGGAGATCTTCCAGCAGTTCGACCGCTGTGATCCCAACGGTGTCGCAGATTCTTATAACTGCTCCGGCTCGGAAATCGGCCAGTTCCAGTTCTTCAAGAACAAGTCCAAGGCCGCCCAAACCACGCAGGTGCTCACCGAGCTGCGCAGCTCCCGCGTGGTCAAGGATGAAGGCGACCGCGTCGTCGGCTGGTCCATGCTGGGCAACACCGCCATCTTGACGGTGGTGGATAACAAGGACGGTCTCGTGATGCAGCAGATGATCTCAACCGACCAAGACGATCCCGAAGAGCGTCTTAAAGAGCTCGGTCTTATCTAATTGCAGGTCTGAACCTGCTTGCCGTGGGCGAAGTCATCCATCGCCTTAATGGCATCGTCCAGGGTCTCCACCTTGGCAACAACCATGTCGCCGGTGTCGCGGCTCGTGGCCTCCGCGCAGTTGTCTGCGGGTGCTAGGAAGAGCTCGGCGCCGGCTTCTTTCGAAGCGGCGACCTTGTGCACGATTCCGCCGATGGGACCCACCGTGCCGTCTTCGCTGATGGTGCCGGTACCGGCAACGAACTTGCCGCCGTTGAGCTCGCCATCAGAAAGCTTGTCGATTACCGCGAGGGTAAACATCATGCCCGCGGACGGCCCGCCGATGTCCTGCAGGTTGTAATCAACCTGGATATCTTCCTTAGGCTTCGAGGTCATCGAAATGCCCATCAGCGCCACCGAATCATCGTGTGGATGCGCCGCCAGCGTGACCTTTTCTTGCAGCTTCTTGCCACCGCGTTCAATGCCGAGTTCAACCTCATCGCCGGGCTTCTTCGCGCGGACCATGTCCTGCACCTGCCCCGGCTGCGTTACCTTCTCACCATCAACGGAGGTAATAACGTCATCTGCACGCACGACCCCCGCGGCAGGTGCATCCTCTAGAACCTGCGCCACCACGATCTTCACTGGCACGTCGAGATAATTCATCGCAGCGACCGTCGCAGCCGACTCCGACTGTGTGAAGGCCTGCTCGTTCGACTCGTTTACCTCTTCATCCGTCTGCCCCTGCGGGATGACGGTATCGATTGGTACCAGAGTGTCATCAGTCATGATCCAGCGCCCCAAGGCTTGCGTCAGCGTCATGTTGGTGCGCACAGACACGGTGGTCATATTGAGCTGACCGGAAGTCTCATAGGTCTTTGGCGCTTTCACGTCCACGACCTCAGTGCCATCAACCTCGCTGAGCGTATCCACGGTTGGGCCAGGCCCCTCGGCCGCATAAGGCACGGTTAAAGCAATATCCGTGCCAGGGATGCGATCGATGCTCAAGGCACCACCCAGCACGATGACCGGGATAGCGCCCCAAACGAGCGTGCGGAGGCGTCGATTTTCTGGTGAATTCACGAGGAATTAGCCTACAACGTTTTCATCCTTGTTCGCTGACAGCGTTGCGCGAGCGATGGAAACAGCCCACCGCCAGCCGGTACATTGGAGCGCATGAGCAACGGATTCGGTTTTTCTTTTCCCAACAATGATGACGGTGACGACGATAACTCGCGCCGCGACCAGAACCCGTTTGGCGCCTTCGGCTTCGGCGGCAGCGCCGCGGGCGGTGGTCTAGGAGACCTTCTTAATCAGTTCGGCCAGATGCTTTCTGGCATGGGCTCCTCAATGAACTCTCCTGAGGGCTCCGGCCCGGTCAACTATGAGATGGCCCAGCGCATCGCGCACCAGCAGATTTCCAACGACAAGGAAATCAGCAGTGCCGATAGCAATGCGGTAGCAGAAGCCGTACGCCTAGCGGAGCTTTGGCTTGACGACGCCACCGAATTGCCCACCGCTTCCGGCAGCGTCAAAGCGTGGAACTCCAGCGAGTGGCTCGAAGCAACGATGCCAATGTGGAAGCGCTTGGTTACCCCAGTTGCCGAGCACATGAACAATGCGCAGCTGGAGTCAATGCCGGAAGAAGCCCGCGAGATGATGGGTCCGATGGCAAACATGATGAATCAGATGTCCGGTATGAACTTTGGCATGCAGTTGGGCCGCGCACTTGGTGACCTTGCCACCCAGGCACTTACCGGCTCCGACTTTGGTATTCCGGTCTCCCCTGCCGGTAGCACCGCGCTTTTGCCACACAACATCCAAAAGATCGCGCGCGATCTCAATGTGCCGGGCCAGGAAATTCTGGTCTATATTGGCGCCCGCGAGGCCGCCCGCCAGCGCCTGTTCAAGCACGTTCCGTGGCTGGTTGAGCGCTTGGTTTCCTCCGTCGAGGAGTACGCAATTGGCCTTGTCATCGACACTTCCCACATCGAGGAAGCAACCCGCGAGCTCAACCTCGAATCCGGTGACCCACAAGCCATCCAGGATGCGATGAGCAAGCTGCAGGGCATGGATCTGACCCCGCGCATCACCTCCCGCAATGCCGGTGCTGTCTCCCGCCTGGAAACCTTGCTCGCGCTCGTTGAGGGCTGGGTTGATCAGGTAGTAAACGATGCACTGGGAGATCGCATCCCGTCCACCTCCACCATGAACGAGGCGTGGGCGCATCGCCGTGCCACCGGCGGATCCGCAGAAAAGGCCATTTCCAAGGTCGTCGGCATCGAGTTATCTGCGCCGAAGGTCGACGCTGCTGCCGAGCTGTGGCGTCGTGCGACGGTCGCCGTGGGCGTTGACAAGCGCGACAAGGCTTGGGACCACCCAGACTTCCTTCCTACGGCAGAGCACCTCGATAACCCGGCCGCCTTCATCGACAGCTTGCTCGACGATGCCACCGATTCCGGTTTCGAGGAAGAATTCGCAAAGCTTGAAGAAATGCTGCGCGAGCAGGATGAAAACGGCGATTCCAATAACTCCGGTGAAGACAAGGAATAGCGCCTAGGGCCACTGCCTATCTACCCCGTTGCCATTAGAGGCCTATCAGCCAAAGCGCTGGTAGGCCTCTAAGTATCCCTTGGCCCGCTCCGCTTTCGGCGCGCGGTCAGCCCACTGCCAAAATTCCGGCCCGTGCCCGGGGATGAAGGTATGAGTCAGCTCATGGATGACGACAGAATCAAGGACATACTCTGGTACGTCCTTGAGGCGATCGGTGATGCGAATGTCGCCGGTAGAGGTAGTGCAGCTGCCCCACCGTGTGTTTTGATTGCCCACCCAACGAATTGAGCCGATCTTCGCTCGCCCGTCGAGGAAGTTTTTGTTGAGCTGGACGGCACGCTCGTGCAGATCAGCATCAGAGCGCCGCGTCGAGGTGTGCTTGCGCGCTACCTTCGCCTGCATGTCGGCCACGGCTTTGGCCTCCTCTTTCGCCGACATCCAGGAAGGAATCCGGACTTCTAAGACGCCGTCGACAAGCCGTGCTTGCACCGTCCGCTTGCGCTTTGCAGAACGGATAACGCGCACGGCGACACCTGAGTTCTCATTACTCGACATGACAGGTCATTGTACTTGTGCTGGAATGGGAGCAACGAGCGTGGCTTTAGGGGGAAAAGCATGCCAGTTGCATCGCAAGAGCAATCAACGACTGCCTACATGTTGGCGCCGGGGGTAAGCATTCTGGAGCGCGAGCCCGGCGTCATTCAGTTCGGCATGGACGCCACTCGCGTGGGGGTGGTCGAGGTGGAAAGCGAAATTATCGCTTCCCTGTCTCGCCTCCACCAGCCCATTACGCGCGATAGTATTCAGCGGCTCCTCACCCGCGCCGGCATGGAGGAAACCGCTGCGAGCTCGCTGATTGAGGATCTCATTTGTTACAACATTTTGTGGCCGGAGCCTGCGCGAAGCTGCGTGGTTGTGCTGGGCAAAAGCCCGCTTGCCGAGGCCATACGGGCAGCCGCCAGCCAGGATGGATTCGTGCTGCGTAACCAGCTAGAACAAGAAAATACCTACTCGTATATCAAGGCTGTCAGCCCGCATTTTCCGGTGGTAGCGGTGGATTTCCTTGATAAGCCGGTGGAACTGGCTGAAACACTGCGCAAGTGCAAGGGCGACTTTTTACCTGTGTCGATGTTTGATGCCCGTGGTGTAATTGGCCCTCTGCGAACCGCCGGCCGCGGGCCGTGTCCCATGTGCTCGCATCTGCACCGAATCGACGGCGATGAGCAGTGGCACAACGTCGTCACCCAGCTGGATACGGCAGATGCTAAGGCCGACGAGGTCATTATCAAAGCAGTTGCCATGCAAACCATGATCTTTTTAAGACGGCTTGCAGGCCGCCCCAGCCCACCTGGTGCAAAAAGTAGCCGCGTCATGCAAGGCGAGTTACTGGAAGTAGACCCTTACGGCCACAACCAATACCGCCTAGTCCTCGAGCATCCGAAGTGCCCCTACTGTTTTGAAAAGTCCCAGCGGCGCTAAGCGCTAGCATCGTGGCGCTTCCCTGCGGCATCTGACTAAAAATGCAGGTCTGAGTTTGCTGCCCTGAATACTTGCTCAGCTGCGCAGCGTGGAGATGATCTGCAGAACTTCCGCACCATAGCGCTCAAGCTTGGAGGGGCCGACGCCGGAGATTTCGAGCAGCTCGCCTTCGTCAGCCGGGAGAGCCTCAGAGATTGCTTGCAGAGTGGCATCGGAGAAGATGACGTAGGCCGGAACTTTGGCATCGCGGGCGGTGTTCGCACGCCAAGCGCGCAAAGCGGAGAACACTTCTTCGTCGCCCTCGTAATCGCAGTACTCGTGGCGTCCCAAGACCTTTTCAGCCGGGCTGCTCAACGGCGCTGCACATACCCGGCACTTGCGCTCGCGATAGCGCCTACCGCTACCAGCGCTTTCTTCGATTCCCGGCACCAAGCCGTCAAGGAAGCGGGTGCGTTCACGGGAGGCCCGAGAACCAGTGGTTTTTGCCAAAGCCCAAGACAAAGCGAGGTGCTCGCGGGCGCGGGTGATTCCGACGTAGAACAGGCGGCGTTCTTCTTCCACCTGCTCGTCACCTGCCTTGATGGCGTAGTTGATAGGTAGCAGCTTCTCCGTCAGGCCCACCAAGAACACGGCGTCCCACTCCAAGCCCTTGGCCGCGTGGATGGTCGCCAGCGTGACGCCTTCCATCGTGGGGTTCTGCTTATTTTCAGAACGGCGATGCAGCTCTCCCAGCACTCCGCTCAAATCAATGCCTTCATGGTCTTGGACAATTTGCTCGATGAGATCTACGAGGGCATTCAGCGACTGCCAACGCTCACGTGCCTTGGCACCCTGCGGCTCGCTAGGCGTAAGCCCCAATTCAACGAAAGCAGCACGAGCGATGGCGACGGGATCCGCTGGCAAGTCTTCACGGCGGGTAGCCGCAATGAGCACGCGGATTGCTTCCAGGATTTCCGGGCGGCGAAAGAAGCCCTCGCCACCGCGGACTTGGTAGACAATGCCGGCGTCGGCAAGCGCCTGCTCAAACTGCTCGGACTGGGCGTTGATGCGGTAGAGCACCGCGATCTCAGAGGCTTTAACGCCCTTGTTGAGCAGAGTCAGGATTTGGCCCGCGACTTCCTTTGCCTCGATCTCTTCGGATTCAAAAGCCTTGAACGTCGGCTCTGGGCCGGGCTCGCGCATACCCTGCAGCTCCAAGCGTGTACCGGCAGCGCGGCCAGATGCCTTCGCGATGACGCGGTTGGCCAAGTCCGTTACCTGCGGGGTGGAACGGTAGTCACGCTGCAGCTTCACGATTGTGGCGTTGGGGTAGGTGCGCGAAAAGTTCAGCAGATAGTCCGGCGAGGCACCGTTGAAGGAGTAAATCGTCTGGTTAGCATCGCCGACCACAGTGAGGTCATCGCGCTCCCCCAGCCACGCATCTAGAACCCGCTGCTGCAGCGGGGTAACGTCCTGGTACTCATCCACCACGAAGGTGCGGTACTGCTCACGGAAGACCTCTGCCACGGAAGGGACATTCTCAATGGCGCCAGCGATGTGCATGAGCAGGTCATCAAAGTCCAAGAACATGCGGTCCGGAGTGGACTTGAGCTGCTCATAGCGGCGGAATACCTCCGCGACCTTGGCAGGTTCAGCAGGCGCTTCGCGGTCTGTCGTGGCGATTACCTCCGGATAGGAATCTGGCCCAACCAGCGAGGACTTAGCCCACTCGATCTCGCTGAGATAATCCCTGATGGAGTCCTTCGAATTATCGAGATTCAGCGAGCGCACCGCACGGGCAACGAGGGAGAACTTGTTATCGACGAGCTCCCACGGCAAATCACCTGCCACCTGCGGCCAAAAATAGCGCAGCTGACGCCGCGCCGCCGCGTGGAAAGTCAGCGCCTGGACACCGCCGACTCCCATGTGGTTGAGGCGGTCACGCATCTCGCCCGCAGCACGGGTAGTAAAGGTAACCGCCAGGATGCGCTGCGGGCTAGCGAAACCTTGGTCCACCATGTTGGCGATGCGATAAGTAACCGTACGGGTCTTACCGGTGCCCGCGCCCGCCAGGATGCACACCGGCCCACGCGGGGCGGTGGCTGCTGCAAGCTGGTCCTCGTCCAATAGGGACAAATCCGGCCTATTCACCGTGGTACCACTCCATAATCATCGTGTGTGCAATCGAGCCCTTGCGGGCAATGTTTAAATCCGGCAGCTCAGCGCGTGAAACCCAGCGGATTTCTTCGAGCTCGCCATCAGTATCGCAAACAGCCTGGACATCATCCGTGACCGCACTAAAGCCCATCATCAACGAGCCACTAGGCGGCCAAGGCTGCGAGCCCCAATAGCGCACTTCGTGCACGCGCCTGCCGGTCTCCTCCAACGCTTCCCGCGCGAAAGCTTCTTCCAGGCTCTCCCCCGGTTCGACGTAGCCCGCGATGAGCGAGAAAAAGCTATTGCGCACGCGGTTGCGAGCCAGAAGGATCTTATCCGTGCCTGCCAAGTAGATAATGCCGATGACTGCGGGGTTGATCCGCGGAAAGACCATGCGGCGTGGGTCTTGGAGCGAGCGCCCGACGACGCCCGGTTCTGGGAAGTACAGTTCATCACCCGTACGCGCATCAAAACGCGTCTCCCGGCGATTGCGAACTAAATGGATGGCCTTGAGGATGTCAGGGTTTTCTGCGAAGAAGGCAGCGTCACGGAGCGTTCCCAGCTTCGTAGCGGATTGATCGGGGATAGAAAACGCCTGAACGGCCCCTACCTCAACGAGGATGGGGCCGCTGGGCTCCGCGACCAAGACCGGCGCACCCGTGTCATCGACCGGCACTCGGTTGCTCTCGGTGACAGGAAGAAACACTAGTCTTCTTCGTCCTCTTCTTCAGTTGCCTGCTCCATCTCGTGCTTGATGTAAAGGAGGCGATCACCGGGCTTGAGGGAGTAAGCATCCGCGGTATCCACGCGGTGCAGTTCGTTGTTACGCAGCACTGCCAGCACGATGTCTGCGAGGTGACGTGGGTTGGAGCCCACCTCGAACTCGCGGACCGCACGTTCGGAGACGGAAAAGCCCTCGTTTGGGGAGAGGAGATCCTCCATCATTTCCACTACCGTCGGCGTTACGGTGGCAAGGCCCAGCAGGCGTCCGGCAGTCTCCGCGGAGGTAACCACGGAATCGGCACCCGATTGGCGCAGCAGGTGGCGGTTCTCAGACTCACGCACCGAAGCGACAATCTTTGCCTTCGGGTTCAGCTCGCGCACCGAGAGAGTACACAGAACGGCGGTATCGTCCGTGGACGGAGTCACGACAACAGACGCCGCATTCTCGACGCCCGCGATGCGCAGGACATCTTGCTTAGTGCCGGAACCGAAGATGGTGACCAGGCCGTGGTGTTCAGCGTTCGCGAGCGAGGCACGGTTGGTGTCGATGACCACGATCTGGGAGGCCGGGACGTCGTCAGCCAGCAAAGCAGCGACGGCGCCCGCGCCCTTGGTGCCGTAACCAATAACAACAGTGTGGTTGCGCAATTGCTTTCTCCAATTCTGGATTTCGAATGTACGACGTGCTTTATCTGTAAGCACTGACAGCGTCGCGCCGACCAACAAAACAAGGAAGATCAGGCGGGCTGGCGTAACTATGAGCAGGTTGACGAAGCGGGCTTGCGGGGTCACCGGGACGATATCGCCATAGCCCACTGTGGTGAGAGAGACTGCGGCGTAGTAGGCAGCATCGAGAAACGACAGGTTTTCGCTGTAGCCATCACCGTCGAAGTAAACGACGACGGTGACGAAGACAAGCAGCGCGAATGCCCACAGGACGCGGCTGCCCAGCTGCTTCCACGGACTGTCATTGTCAGCACGCGGAACCGTGATCACATCAATGAGCGCGTGATCAGGCTGCGACGTCAGCTCAATCTGCGGCATGAAGCGCGCCTTAAAGCGACGGCTTATGCGTTGCGCACGTTGTTTCGGCACTGGACTTTGGTCTTCCTCTAGCTTCGATTTTTATGGCTTTAGCAGCACGCGTTAACGCGAGCATAGGCAAAATGGGACCCGCGTTTTACGAACCGGCTAAATACCTTAACCCGCAGAAGCAGAAACTGACGATTCAAGAAGCTCTACCAGCCGCTTTCCAGTGGGCAAATCCCGCGGTTCGAAGAGATAGCCGTCATGGACATAGAAGAATGCCGCGCGTACGTCTTCGGTGCTATGCACGCGCCGCCATGCCTCAGCATAGACCGCCAGCTGGATCTCTGCCGCGCGCATATCCGCGCCTTTAGGCGGGCGGCCAGTTTTCCAGTCCACGATAAACCAGGTGCCGTCTGCTTCGCGGAAGACTGCGTCCATGCGTCCGCGTACTACCGAATCACCGATGGTGATTTCAAAAGGCGCCTCAACGTATTCCGGGGTGCGCTGCGCCCATTCGGAGAAAAGGAATGCCTCCTTCAATGCTTCCAAGTCCTGCTCAGGCTGTTCATCGGAGCCGGGCAGTTCATCCTCCGACAACAGAGCCGGCGAACCAAACCTATCTTCCAGCCAAGCGTGGAAAGCGGTACCGCGTTTGGCGTATGCATTCGGCTTAAAAGGAATGGGACGTCGTTGGCGCCGCGCGAACTGAATGGGGTCTGAACTGAGCGAGACCATGTCGGAAGCTGTCAGCTCGGTTGGAAGCTCTACGTCCACGACGGGTGCTTGCAATGCCGCGTATTCCTCGATCAAAGCACCGGCTTCTTGTTCCCAAAGCTCAAAGGTTTCTCCTGCGCGCAACTCCGGAAGTTTGTCCATGGCCTCCAGCACAGTCTCCGCTGCCTTCACAGCATGCGAGCTAGCTTCCAGCGATGGGAAAGTGCCCTCGAGCATTACCTCGTGCGCGGCAGCCTCCTCGGGGCTAGCAGGCACGTCCCAATGCTGAACCAAGTCAGGATGCTTTGCACGCAGCAGTTCTAGGTATTCGTAGGGCCCCTTCTTCGACTTATTTTGGACCTTGTTGGTTCCAGAACCCGTAATCGTCAGCGTGGACTCGGTGCGGGTCATCGCAACGTAGAACAGGCGCGCGCTTTCCTCGCGCTGGTTCTGGCGCACGCTTTCCTTATAGGCCTCGCATGCCTTGCCGAATTCCGAACGCTTTGTGGCATCAGGGTCCAGCTCGATGACGTCTTCGTCACCGGGGACCTTCTCCACGAAGGTGAGGAAGGTTTCGGCTTGGCCCTTGTAGCTCGTGGAGTCAGCGTGGAGCACACAGACGTGCTTCCACTCCAGGCCTTTGGATTTGTGCACGGTCATGATTTGCACGCGCCCGGCTACAGCGGGAACTTCGCCGGGAGTAAGGCCGTCTTCGCGTTCGCGTGCCATCGAGAGATAGTCCAGCAATGCGGAAAGGGAATCGCCGTGGAAATCAGCGACGACGTCGGCAAAAGCGTCCAGGTGCGTGGTGCCGCCCAACGTGCCGCTGGCTAGGACCTCGGTGCGGATATTAAAGAGTGCTTCGATGTCGGCGAAGAGATCCGATAAAGACTTAGACAGCGAGTAGGTACGCAGGTGGCGCAGTTTCGAAGAAAGCTCCTCCATGCGCACCAACCCCGACGCGCTATAGCGTTCGCGCTCGCCAAGGTCTGCCAAAGCATCGGCCAGGCCCAAAATTTGTCCGGTGCCTTCTTCAGTCAGCTCCGCTAGTTGGGCGGCGAGATGCTCGACTGGGTCGCCGCCCTCCCAACGCAACCGTCCTGATGCCGCTGCATCGCCGCCGGCAAGGTTGCGTTGACGTGCCAATAGCTGCTGCAGATCCTTTACGCCTAGCCCGCACATGGGCCCGGTGAGCACGCGCAGTGCGGCGTTGGTGTCCTGCGGACGGACGAGGATGGTGGCAACGGCAATGAGATCTTGAATCTCCGGCTGCCAGAGCAAGCCGCCTAGGCCGACGATTTCATTCGGCACGCCTGCGTCATCTAGGGCTTGTGCGATAAGGGGCGATTGCTTATTCGTTCGCACAAGCACCGCCGCGCTGAAATCGTTTGGGTCCTCGTATCGCTCATAAAGGCTCTTGAGATGCTGGGCGATGTGTTCATGCTCCTCGCGCTCAGAGGCAAAATACCCCAGCTCGATATCGCCTTCCGGCGCGCCATCGCGCGGCTGCAGCTCATCAACAGGCCGTGGGCCAGCGGACTCGGAAAAGAGCTTGGCCGCGACGTCGTTTGCCAGTTCCAAAGCACGCTGTGGGTTGCGCCAGGATGTGGTCAGCTGGTCCTTCGGCGCGGGTGAGCCATCTTCCTGAGGGAAATCCTCTACGAAGGCAGCAAGATTTTCTGCCGTGGCGCCACGCCAACCGTAGATAGATTGCATTGGATCGCCCACGGCCGTTACGGATACGCCTGGGCGCACGCCGCCGAACAGGGAACGAAGAAGCACGCGCTGTGCATGGGAGGTGTCCTGGTACTCATCGAGCATCACCACGTTGAAACGCTGGCTTTGCTGCTCGCCTACTGCGGGATGGCTCTGGGCCAGCTTGGCGGCGATTGCCATTTGCTCGCCAAAGGTGATGACGCCACGGGCCGCTTGTTCTTCCTTCAGGGCCTCAACGAGTGGAAGATACTCCACACGCAGCTGCTGGCGGTCTAGGTACCGTTGCACATCCTTGTTGAATTCCGGGCCGTTTTTACGGGTCTTTTCTAGGTCATAAGCGGTGGCAGTGAAGATCCGGGCATGCTCCCGGATATCGGCCGGATCCATCAACGCGTTATCGATGGATTGTGCAAGCTTGAGCAGGGTCTCAGTAACCGTCGCCACCGACTGGGACGCAGATAACTTGCCGCCGTAATTAAGCACGACATCGTGCGCGATGGCGAAGCGTTCTGCATCTGTAATAATCCGCGCGCTTGGCTCAACCGGCATGAGCAGGCCATATTCCCGTACCAAATCCCCCGCGTAGGAGTCATACGTGGCGACCTTCGGCGCAATGTTTTCCAGTGCTTCCGCCGCTGCAGAATCCGGCGCGACGATGCGGGAATCTCGCAACTTCATCAATTGCTTACGGATGCGCTGCTCAAGCTGCTGAGCTGCCTTGCGGGTAAAGGTTAGACCCAAGACGTTTTCTGGGCGCACCATGCCATTGGCCACGAGGTAGACCACACGCGAGGCCATGGTTTCCGTCTTGCCAGCGCCCGCGCCGGCGACGACCAGCTTCGGACCGAGCGGGCCCTCGATGACCTTGCTCTGTTCGTCCGTCGGCGGGAAAGGCTTATCCAAAGCAGCAGCAAGTTGCTGGGGGCTTAATAGTTTAGTCTGCGAGCTCATCAGAGACCTGCTTTCCTTCTGCTTGGATGGGACAAATGGACCGGATTGCGCAGCGCCCACAGGACTCATTTTCCCGGGCGGTCAAGTGCTGACTGGAAAGTTCAGCTACCAGCGCGGGCAGCTTCCCAGCGAATTCTTCTAGTTCTTCCGGCGGCACAGCAGCTTGGTCACGGCTGGTGATGGACTTTTGATCAGTGCCTGGATAAACCAGCACGCCGCCACCGCGAGCCATACCCTCACCCGTGCGGATTACAGGACCGTGTGCTCTGTCTTCGTTAGCGTCGCACAGCTGACCATGTGCCAAGGCCAGCTGATAGGTCTTTAGCTGCGCATTGTCTTTGGCTTCCTCACGAGACGGCGCGCTGCTGCCCGTCTTGAGGTCAACCACCATGTAGTCTTCGCCTGCTTTAACCAGGCGGTCCATATAGCCTGCCACCTTAATTCCCGGCATGACCTCCACGGAGACCGGAACCTCCACACCAATCAGCTCGAAGTTAGAAGCAGTGTCCTGGGCCCACTGATGCGTGCGCTCAAGCAGGCGCTCAAAGTCCGCGAGCTCGGAGTCTCGCTTCCAGCTGGGCGCATTAAGGATGAGGCCAAAAGCATCCTTGACCATCTTTTTGCCAAGTTCTGGATCCACGCCGCGGCCCAGCGCCTCAAGATATGCATGCGCCATGGTGCCGCGCAGCAACGCCAGCGGCGTCTCTTCTTCCTCGCTCAAGTTTCCAAGTACTGCATTGAGCGGACAACGCAAGAGCGCCTCCACGCGGGATGGCGAGACACGGCCAGTGGGCGTGCCAGAGTCTTCCGTTTCTTCCGCTACCGCCACCGAGCGTGCAGCCCACCATTGCTCAGGATGGGCTCCGGGCACTCCGGCCTTGGCAAGCCGTGCGAGCTGACGTGCCGCCTGACTGCGCTCAGCCTCCCCGCTTTCAGGATCCATGACAACACGGCGCAATTGGGCCACGAAAGAAGGCACCGAAAGCACCGCTACCTCGAGCGGGTCAATTTCCCGCTCACCGCGCACTGATACCGGTTCGGGTTCGGCCACTTGCAAGCCCAACTCTTGCGGCAAACGCACCGCGCGCAGGCGCTTATTTGCTTCCCGGCGTTCGACTGCACCGGGCACGTCCACGCTGCCCTGCCGCGCAAACTCACTAATAAAGCGCGACGGCTCTTCGGGCACGTCAGCATCGGGTGCATCGACCGCGGCAAGCAACAAACGCGCACGATGGCGGGTCGTGGCCACATGGAACAAGCGGCGTTCCTCCCTCAAGCGGCTTGCCACATGGCTTACCGGCGTGCCCGGGGTAATCGACCGATCCAGCAGATCAATTAACGCTTCCTGCTCAAAGATCGATCCCGTCTCACCGAGGGAAGGCCAAGCACCTTCCTGAGCGCCAGCGATGACAACAGTGTCCCATTCCCGGCCCACCGCACCGTGCGCAGTAATCACCTCTACCGCCTGCGGGATAGCGCTGCGGCGGTCACGCACGCCGGTGGGCAATTCTTGTTCTTCGATGTGCCGCAGGAAGGAATCGAGCGAAGCTCCGGGACGGCGCTCAGAGTAGTCACCTGCAGCATCAAAAAGCGCCATCATGGCATCCAGGTCGCGGTCTGCCTGCGAGCCGGTTGCACCACCGCGCAACGCAGCCGCCTGCAAACGAGCATCGAGCCCAGTGGCATTCCATACCTCCCACAGGATTTCCTCGATAGAGGCTTGCGCACCAATGGCAGCGCGGCCTGCCTGCACAATCGCGCGGATGCGCTCCAAGATGGTTTCTTCGCGCTCGGTCAAAAGCCCCGCGAAATCCGGCAACTGCCCTTCCAAAAGTCCACGCAGCGAATCAATGCCGCGCGCTTGTGGCGCCCACCGCCGCAGGCCACGAATCAGGCGGCGCAAGGTTACGGGATCCGCTCCGCCCACAGGCCCGGTGACTAGGTCTTCGAGTTCCGCATTGCTGAGTTCATGCTCGAGCGCCCGTAATGCCAAAAGTACCGACTTGACCAGCCTTTGCTCGGCCAAGATTACGTCCGTGGGATTGATATGAACCGGCACGCCAGCGGCTAGCAGCGTGCGGCGAATCTGGCCGATATCTCCGCTAGAGCGGACGATGACGGCGATATCGCGCCAGTCGACGCCGTCTTCCAAGTGCCGGCGGCGCACCGCGTCGGCCACCACATCACGCAAGGTCGAGCGCGAGTCCACGATGCTGATGCAGGCAGGCGCTGGACGACGCCGCGGTTCATCCAGCACCAGCTCATGCTCTGCGGGAAAAGAAGTCAAGAACTCCGAATTGGCACCGCGGAAAGCAAAGACCGCTTGGTCAGGGTCACCTGCTACTACGGTCAGTTCCGCCCCACGCGAGAGCTTTTGCACAAGCAATCCGGAGGTTGGATCAAGCAGCTGGGCATCGTCAACGATGATGGTGTGCCACGGGTGGTTTTCGGTAGCGCTAGAGCGCAGCAGTACCTCGTTGACTAACTCCGCCGCCGAATAAGAGTGTAGGCCGGCTAGCTGCTGGGTGCGCTCATATTCCAGCAGGAATTCACCCGCCGCAGTCCACATCGGTCGGTCATACTTCTTACCCAACTCCATGAGCTCATCAGGACCTTGGCCGCGCTCGATAGCGCGCAACAGAAGGTCGCGCAATTGGCGCGCGAAACCCTCGAAGGTCAGTGCCGGCCGTACCTCCGCCGGCCAGCTGCCGCGATGTTCTTCGGCTTGGCCCTCGAGTAGTTCACGGATGACGGCGTCCTGCTCCGCGCCGGTGATAAGGCGGATCTCCTCGTCCGCTGCATTACGCAACAGCGCAAAGGCCAGCGAGTGCACGGAGCGCACCATGGAGGCCTGCGCCGCGTAATCCTCAAGGTGTTCTGCCAATTCACGGCGCAGGATGGCGCCAGATTCCTTGGAGGTGGAAACAACCAGAATGCCCGAAGGATCGGCGCCGCTGCGCAGCTTTTCCAAAACCACGTCAATCAGCAGGCTGGAAACGCCGGCACCAGCCGAGCCTAAAACGCGCCAGGCACCTTTTTGCGGCAGCGGAAAATCCCAAGTGCGCGTGCTGTAATTGGCATGGCGCGGCACGAGGCGCACTTGAGGGGAAGGCGGCAAAACGACGCCTACACGGGCAGTAGAACGGGGATCGTAACTCACCCGTTTAGTATTTCAGATGCCCTGGACACCAGCAGAGCTTCGACCCTTTCAATATTCGAACGCGTGGTTGACTTCGAAGCGGGATGCAAGTTATTGACGTAGCGGCGATAAGCTGAGGCACGCAACAACAACTGCGGCATACCTGGCACGTGTCCAAAGCGCGAACAAATTCCATCATCCACAGACTCGGCTACTAGGCCGTCGACAATAACGAGTGCCGCGCTCCAGCCCAGTGGACGTGGGGCTGCGGAAGGCACGACGTCGACAAGCGCCGGCGGATTCGCCCCAGAGTAAACGGTCGTGCCCAGCACGTCCACGTGCGCGATGCCCACGGGGAGGCTATCAGTTAGCTCCGCCGAATAGGCCTCCCCTGTCTCCGCCCAAGCGGCACGCTCGGCGCGAGCGAAAACGTCGTCACGCTGGCCAACATTCGGCATAGGAAATGTAGAAAGCGCCGCGTCCAAGCGCAAGGCCATCTGTGCGGTTTCATCGATGCGCCCACGCAGCTGCCCTGGAACATACTGATTGGCCTTCCAGCCCGCAGCTGTAAAACGGGCATCCGTGCTAAGGACCGGCCTCACCACGCGCGCGCCTTCTACGACGAGCTTCTCACGGACCTTGGCGGACCATCCGGAAAGCTCGTTGGCGCGGGCGAAGACAACGTCACCTACCTTGATGCCGTGATCCCACTCCGGTCCCAGAACCTCACTTTGGACCTGGCGGAGATTGGCGCCAGCGTGAAATGCATTCAGCACGTGCTCTGGAGGAAGCAACATTTAGTTCTCCTATTCCGGCTTATGCGGATCTTTAACCCGCGGGTTTGGATACGGCCATGGATTCGGCTCGCAGGTTACATCCTCGTTGGGATAGACTTCTTTGGAATCTTTTTCATAGAGCTCAGCGTTGTTCAAGCTAAGCGTCTGCTGCATCATGACCGGCGCAAGCTTCCCGTTGCCGCCACACGCCTGGTGGGAGGCATAGCCAATGGCATGGCCAAACTCGTGGTTGATGAGGTACTGGCGGTAATTGCCCAAGTCACCTTCGAATGGCAGCGCCCCGCGCACCCAGCGGGACTCGTTGAGATTGACCGTGGACTCACCAGTGATTCCGGTGTGGCAGGAAGTTTCCGTTTCCAGCTGCGCGCCGCAGAGCTCAGCGGTGGTTTCCAGGGAGGTCAAGCGAATACGCGTATCCGGATTTTCATCGGCCTTTACGTGGGCGAATTCGAAGTCACCGGTAGCCGTCCAACCGCGTGGATCCCCCAGCGTTGCATCGACCATGGCAGCAAAGGCGGAGTCGCCTCCGTACGGGGTCGTGTCGACGCCGTTTTCAATCTCTACCGAGTAACGAACCTTCTTCTTGCCGCCCTTACCCGCATGCGCGCCGGCGGTACCCGCATCGTGGTAAGTATCGTCGCCCTTTTCCGAGAAATCACCGCCGGCAGGTAGCCCCTCCTTCGCCACAGCAATGTGGCTGGCCTTGGCGGGATCGGGGCCTACTCGGTCTTCTTCGGAGGTAGCCGCCGCGTCTCTGCCGGAAGCTACGGTGGCCTCTTCTTCTTGCGCGGGACGTGCGACGTCGACAAGCACCCAAACGGTCAGCACCACCATCACTGGGATCGCAACAACGCGCCACCAACCATAAGCCTGTGCAAACCTGACGATCCACGGATCTTGGCCAGGCTTGCGGTGCGGGTGACGTGGGGCGCGTTGCGAACTATCCACAGGGCTTTTCATGAGGAAATAGATTACCCGTTGCGCCCTTTTTGAGGGCAATTCCTCTGCTAGGGCGCAAACCTCATGGGTTTAAGCGCCTGCAAAACCGACGGCATGGGTCTTAGCGACGCCGATTTCTGCATAGACCACACGGTCAGTGCGGACGATGTACTTGCGGCCCTTGGTGTCTTCCAACTCCAAGGTAGCGTTATCTGCCAATGCGGAATTGACCTTGGCTACCAGCTCTTCCTGAGTGCCCTCTGCGTGAATGACGAGCTCACGGGCGGTGTCTGCGAAACCAATCTTGATATCCATGGAAAGGTCTCCTCCTTAAAAGTTTAATTTAAAGTCTCAATGGCCCCACTATAGCCGTACCGGCTACTATCAAGTTGTGTCATTTCAACAGTCTGAGCCCTCGCAATCACCTACCTTTGCGTCCCTCGGCGTCGCAGCAGAGATCGTAGATGCCCTGGCCAGCCGCGGAATTGAGCGCACGTTCGCCATTCAGGAACTGACTCTTCCGATCGCGCTCGGCGGACAAGACCTCATCGGCCAAGCCCGCACTGGCATGGGAAAGACGCTCGGCTTCGGCATCCCAGTTCTAGATCGTGTGTTTGACGACGCCGATATTAAGGAACTAGACGGCACCCCTCGCGCCCTCATCGTGGTTCCTACTCGCGAGCTTGCGGTCCAAGTCGGCGAAGATCTTTCAGCTGCTGCTCGCAATCTCCCGGTCCGCCTTGCCACTTTGTACGGCGGGCGCCCTTATGAAGAGCAGATCAAGATGCTCAACAAAGGCGTCGATGTTGTCGTAGGTACCCCGGGCCGCCTTTTGGATCTGGTTCAGCAAGGCCACTTGAACCTCGAGCACGTGGCAATCCTCGTGCTCGACGAGGCCGACGAGATGCTTGATCTGGGATTCTTGCCAAATATTGAAAAGATTCTGGAAGCTCTCCACGGCAATGCGCACCAAACCATGCTGTTTTCTGCCACCATGCCTGGCCCTATTTTGACCTTGGCACGTACTTTCATGTCGCGGCCTATCCATATCCGCGCCGAATCAGGCGACGAGAACCAAACTCATGCTTCTACCCGCAAGGTGACCTTCCAGGCTCACCGCATGGACAAGTTGGCAATTGTCTCCCGCGCGCTGCAGGCGGAAGGCCGCGGCAAGACCATCATCTTCGCCCGTACCAAGCGCTCGGCAGCGGAAGTTGCAGACGAACTAGCTCAGCGCGGGTTTAGAGTCGGCGCAGTGCACGGTGATTTGGGCCAAGCAGCGCGTGAAAAGTCCCTCAACGCATTCCGCGGGGGCAAGGTGGAAATTCTCGTCGCCACCGACGTTGCCGCACGCGGTATCGACGTCGACGATGTCACCCACGTCATCAACTATCAGGTTCCAGATGACCCTATGACCTTTGTCCACCGCATTGGCCGCACTGGCCGCGCAGGCCATACCGGCACCGCAATCACCTTGGTGGGCTACGACGAGCTGGGTAAATGGCGCTTTATCAACGACGAACTCGACCTCAACGAAGCAGAACCGCCGCAGTGGTTTAGCACCTCCCCCGAGCTTGCCGAGGCCCTAGGTTTTGAAGAGGGCATTGCCGAGTCCGTCGGCCCCGCGACTAAGGTAATCGGCACAACCCGCCTGCGCGAAAAGCCTTCGCCACGCAATTCCACCCGAACCCGCCGTTCCAGGAGCCGCCGTCGATGAGCAAGACCCCAATCCTTCGCGCGAGCGCGACTGACTGGAAGTTGACTGGCGCCATCGCTGCGGTGTGTGCGATCGCTGTAGGAGGAGCCTACTTTAGCGCCGATATCCGCGACTCTGAGCTGGTTCCGGCAAGCCATGCCATGCCTGACGACGTCGAGGTGCTCGCGGAACCCCCGGTCAAGCTTGCCGAATCCTTCCGCTTGCCCAATACGCCCGTGCCGGGCCAATACCGCGCGCTTTCTGCGAAGGGGCTGACCATCACGCACGAGGGTGAAACAATTACTGCCTCTGACCCGAATGGCAATCCGGTATGGCACTACACGCGTGCGGGTTTAGACTTGTGTTCCCTGGGCACTGCTTGGGGCAAGGTAGTTGCCACCTACCGCACCGGCGTGGGCTGTGGCGATACCGTGGCTATTGATGCGGCGACGGGTCAGTACTCGGATACGCGCAGCGCTATCAATTCCGAAGATGTCGTGGCCATTGCCTCCAATGACCGAGTAGGCACCGTCTCTACTGAACGCGTAGACATTTGGCGCTCGGACATGGTGCGCACCATCGAGTACGGCGATGTTAAGGCCAAGCAAGAGCCGGATATGCAGGAACACGAGGAGTGTTCCATCACCTCGGCTCTAACGCGCACTGAAAACCTCGCCGTTACTGAGTCCTGCCCAGAGAATCCAAACGTTACGTCGCTGCGCCTGATGGGCGCCACCCCGGAGGATTCGCGTAAGCCGGAGATTTCCGCCGATGCCACCATGGATAATCAAGGCTCGAGGCTAATTGCAGTGGGCCAAAAGGCCGCGGCGGTCTATCAGCCCGGCGAGACCCCGCGCATCGATTCTTACTCTGAGACCGGCGAAAAGACCGCCTCACAACCGGTTGCGCCTTCCCCGGAGGTTAATAACTCTTCGACGCCTTTCGCACCGGCTACAGCGGATCTTCCACACCACATGTCTTGGTTTGATGGCCAGCGCCTCTATTTGTTTACTCCGACTACGCTCAAGGTGGACCACGTCTTTGAGGACGCAATCGGAACCGGCATGGCAGTAGGAGATCGCCTGCTTATGCCAACCGATGAGGGAATCGCAGTGGTCAACTGGAGCACCGGTGAAACCGAACGCAACATCCCCGTCGACCGCGGCGACTACGAGGGCCCCGTCTTCCTCACGCAGTCTGGAACCGCCATCGTGGAACAACGCGGCGACACCGCAGTGGGCCTTAGCGCGCTTTAAAGCGCTGCCCGCACAATCGCCGCTGCCAGCGGCCCTAGCTAGCCACGAAAGTTGGCCTCGGCCCACTTCGCGGAGTCCGGCACGACCATCACGAAATACAGCGCGGCAAGAGCGCTGGCAAGAGTGATAACACCCAGCACCGCAGCGCCGCCGCTAAACATCTGGAAAGAGCTCGCGGCAAGGATGATCTCGACGAGGACCACTGCTCCCCTGCCCCAGCGCTTACCCTTTACAAAGGCTAGGGCACCGATAATCACAAAGCCGAACACGATGAAGATGAAGACAGCGGTGCCGAAACCAACGAAGTTGGAAGCGCCTGCCTCAGAGACCATCGAAGCGTTCTCAGCACCCTTCAATTCACGGATAATGAGGAAGAGGCCGAAGGCAATAACAGCCACGGACTGCACGATGGCAATGCCCGCAGCAATCAGCACCGAGCGCGGCGCGCCCGAATTCGCCGCGGCGCTTTTTTCAAACTTTTTGGCAGTGTTCTTCTTCGAATTCTTCTCAGTCACGCGCCACAGTCTACTCACCTGTTTAAAGCATGAGACGCATTGTCATGCCGTTACGGCGCGCGGATTTGATAACGCGTGGAAACAAGTACTGCCAATACGCGCCCTTAACTTTCGACGCGGATGCGCATCGGGGGCATCTGTCCAGAAGTAGATTTGACGGGATCCAAGTCACCACACTCACCTAAAATCACCCAAAGTGGCAGGTAAACTAATTATTGCCAGCTTTCTTGCAGGAAGAAGGGCGCCATTTTTCGCCGTTCACTTGCATGAAAGTCAGTGATCTTTGCCACAATTTATCTCTTAACCCTAGCGGGATGGAGGTAAACATGTCATGATTCTCAAGTAGCAAAAACAACGGGCTGTTTAAGCAGTCCAAAACTTGGAAAAACATCCAAGTGAACACAAAGTGAATCATGGCGGTGCCGACGCTGGCCCTAACTCGAGACAGGGCCCCACTGAGTGCAGACCGGTTCACTCCCACCCCTGTTAATTGCTGTAGTCCGCATTTGTGGACCGCAGAGACCTGTCATGCTGTCTAAATTTTGTTAGGAGATTTCAATCATGGATTGGCGCCACGAAGCTGTTTGCCGCGACGAAGACCCAGAGCTGTTCTTCCCAGTAGGCAACTCCGGCCCTGCACTTACCCAGATCGCAAAGGCCAAGCTGGTTTGCAACCGCTGCCCAGTTTCCTCCGCTTGCCTGAAGTGGGCACTGGAGTCCGGCCAGGATGCCGGCGTCTGGGGCGGTATGTCTGAGGAAGAGCGCCGCGCTCTCAAGCGCCGCCGCAACCGCGGCCGCGGCCGCGCACGCGTTACCGTTTAAATTTCACTCCCCTATTTCTCCGCTGACCTAACCCGATTTCCCACCGGCTGATCCAGCCACTAAAGTCAGTGGGTAAGTAATTTATCCGCTCACCTATTAGCAAGGAGGCCGCCCATGTCTAAGCGTGGTCGTAAGCGCAAGGATCGCCGTAAGAAGAGTGCAAATCACGG
This sequence comes from Corynebacterium sp. HMSC036D03, assembly GCF_001836185.1. Taxonomy (NCBI): domain Bacteria; kingdom Bacillati; phylum Actinomycetota; class Actinomycetes; order Mycobacteriales; family Corynebacteriaceae; genus Corynebacterium; species Corynebacterium sp. HMSC036D03. The sequence goes on along the minus strand of NZ_KV827713.1, from coordinate 55,529 downwards.
CAAGCGTCCTAGCGCATAAATAAGCAGCACGACAAAGGCTCGCTCTCCCTTCATTGAAGGAAGGCGAGCCTTTTGCTGTATCTAAAATAAGCTGCTGAATCTACCTTTGGATTTTAATTCCAGCGAACCTCGGTACGAGTTATTTCGATGGTGATGCGCTGACGCAGCGACTGTGGCGCTTTGGTGCCAGAACAACACTTGCGAACGAGCGCACGAACCACTTCTTCGCTTTCAAGCCGTGCTTGGCATTCGTCGCACTGGGCAATATGTTCACGGATTTCTAGCGCACGCGCATAGCTTGTGCGCTCATCCAATAGCTCGCAAAACAGTGCCTGGACCTCAGGAGAATTACATGCGCCGCAATTGTTTCCTGTAGCGTTGCTCATTGCTTCTCCTCCATGTCTGGGTGGTTGAGACCGATGCCTTCTTCTCTAGCCACGTCTTTCAACGCGCCACGAAGGAGTTTTCTTCCACGATGTAGCCGGCTCATGACCGTGCCAAGTGGAGTGTCCATAATTTCTGCGATTTCCTTGTACGCCAGGCCTACGACGTCGGCGTAATAGACAACCATGCGATAATCCTCCGGCAAATCATTCATAGCCTCGGAGATCGCGGAATCCGGCATCAACTTCAATGCTTCGACTTCGGCCGATTCCAGGCCGGTCGAATCATGGCCGGCAGTTGTATAGAGCTGAAAATCGCTCAGATCATCTGCTGAAGATTCCGCCGGGCGGCGCTTCGCCTTGCGATAGGAGTTGATGTAGGTATTGGTCATGATTCGGTAGAGCCAAGCTTTGAGGTTGGTGCCTTGCTTGAAGGAGCCGAAATTCTTATAAGCCTTCAAATAGGTCTCTTGAATCAAGTCTTCGGCGTCCTGCGGGTTGCGCGTAAGACGCATGGCTCCACCGTAGAGTTGGTCGAGCAAGGGCAGTGCTTGCTCCTCAAAGAGGCGCTGACTGTCCTTAGCGCTAGTAATTTTTGTAGCCACGTATCCCATCCTAATGGGTTGGCATGACGCGGCTACTAAAATGCAGCTTATGTCCAAGTCCAAGAAAACTCCGCATGCCGCTACCCCAGCTTTAAAGATCTTGGAAGAAGCGGGGATCCCACATGAGGTGGCAATCTTCGAGGGCGGTACGGATCATTTCGGCGACACTGCCGCAGCGGAACTAGGCATCGATGCTGATCGCGTATTCAAAACTCTGGTGGTCGATCTCACCGCAGGCAAAGGCGCCAAGCGGGAATTAGCGGTTTGCGTGCTGCCAGTCTCACACAAGCTCAGCCTAAAGAAGGCGGCCGCGGCATTCGGTGCGGCGAAGGCGACGATGGCCGATCCACAAGATGCCTCGAAATCCTCCGGCTATATTCCAGGCGGAATCTCTCCGCTAGGCCAAAAGCACGTTCTTCCCACCGCAATTGATGAAACGGCTGTCCTCTTCGACACCATCTTTTTCTCCGGCGGGCGCCGTGGCCTCGACATCGAAGTGAATGCGGAGGACTTAGCCAAGGTTCTCGATTTCACTTTCACCGACCTGGTAGCGCAGTAGTTGGCGCAGCAATCGTTCTAGAACAGCCCTTCCGGGGATTGTTCTGCAATAAGCTCGGCATAGTCGTTACGCACGTTGCCCACGGCTGGATCCGCGGGCCGCGCCTGAAAACCGGTGACGGTGCTTGGCTCGAGCAGAGGCTCGCCTGCCAGCCATGGCCCGATTTCCTCCTGCCGCAGGAACTTAGGCAGGCGGCCGTGCAGCCACGCCATTTCTTCGGTGGCTTCGGTGGTAATCATCGTGGCTGAAAGCCTGTCTTGGCCCGAGGACCACAGCCCGGCAGCAAAGAGCATGCCCTCTGGGCCGGTGACGTAATAGGGCGTCTTCTTGCCCTTGCCCTTGGCCTTGGTTCCACCGCCTGGGCTTGGTACGTCAGCTTTCCATTCGTAGTAGCCGTCCAACGGAATGATGCAGCGATTGTGCGCGAAAGCCTCGCGGAACGAAGGCTTAGTCGCCACGGTTTCGGCACGCGCGTTAAAAAGCGGCGGACCGTTTAGGTCCTTCTTCCAATGTGGGATAAGACCCCAGCGTGCTGGCTCCACACGTGCTACGGATTCCTGTACACGCACCACGGCAATCGGCTGTGTCGGGGCGATGTTATAACGCGCCGGCGGCAGCCCTTGTGGGGCGTGGACCTCCTCAATACCTGGCCAGTCGCCAACCGCGGCGAGTAAAGACTCGCTGAACAAAACAAATCTTCCGCACATGAACTTATATTATGGACTACATGTCTTTGTATTGGTCAGCCCCGCGTGCCACCGGCCCACTGGATTGGGAACAACCCATTCCAGGGTCGAAGTCGATCACTAACCGCGCCTATATTCTGGCAGCGTTGGCTGACTCTCCATCTATCCTGCGCAATCCGTTGCAGTCACGCGATACGCGTCTTATGGAGGCAGCGCTTGAGTCCATGGGCGTTGCCTTCCGCCACGAAGGCAACGACGTCCACGTCAATCCGGGCCCGCTGCACGGCGCCACCGTCGAGTGCGGTCTCGCAGGAACGGTCATGCGCTTTGTCCCACCCGTCGCAGCACTAGCCAATGGCCCTGTCCGCATCGACGGTGACCCGCAAGCACGCAAGCGCCCAATGGGCACGATGCTTTCCGCACTGCGCAGCCTCGGCGTTGAGGTCGAGGGCGAGGGCCTGCCCTTTGCCATCTCGTCCACGTCAGTTCCAGTAGGCGGCGCAGTGACTATCGACGCCTCCGGTTCCTCCCAGTTCGTCTCCGGGCTCTTGCTTTCGGGCGCGCGCTTTAGGGAAGGCATCACCGTCACCCACGAAGGCGGCCCGCTTCCTTCCCTGCCGCATATCGAGATGACCTGTGCGATGCTGCGCCAAGCCGGCGTCGAAGTCGAAGAAAGTAACAATACCTGGCGCGTTAGCCCCGGCCCCATCGCCGGCGGGGAATGGAACATCGAGCCCGATCTCTCCAACGCCACTCCGTTCATGGCCGCAGCAGCGGTTGCTGGCGGTCGCGTAACCATCCCGCAGTGGCCACAGCACACGACCCAGCCGGGCGCTGAGATGTGCGAGATCCTGCAAGCCATGGGCGCCCACGTGGAACAAACAGAAGATTCCGTCACCGTCATCGGTGCCGCGGACGGCGACCTGCATGGCATCGAAAAGCACATGGGCGATATCGGCGAGCTCACGCCTACCGTCGCTGCCCTGTGTGCGCTTGCTTCCTCGCCCTCGCGTCTTAACGGCATCGCTCACCTGCGCGGCCACGAAACAGACCGTCTGACAGCGCTCGCAACCGAAATCAACGCCCTAGGTGGCAAGGTCACGGAGCTTTCCGACGGCCTCTATATCGAACCGGCGCAGCTCCACGGCGGGAAGTGGAATTCCTACGCGGACCACCGCATGGCAACCGCCGGCGCCATCATCGGGCTGCGCGTTAAAGGCGTGGAAGTAGAAGACATCAACACCACTGCGAAAACACTTCCTGGCTTTGCGGGAATGTGGGAAGAAATGCTGGAGGCCGCCCGTGGCTAGAAGTGCACGCTCATACGACGAATCCGACGTACGTATCCGCCCCGGTAAGGGCTCGCGTCCGCGTACAAAGGACCGCCCCAAGCACAAGGACGCCAAATTCGGCATGGTGGTGACCAAAGACCGCGGCCGCTGGGGCGTAGCGCTCGACGAGGGACCGCAGGTCGTCGCCATGCGTGCACGCGAGATGGGCCGCACCCCGGTCGAGGTCGGTGACCGAGTCGGCGTCGTCGGTGATACCAGCGGGCGCAAGGACACCCTCGCACGCATCGTCAAGCTTGCGGAGCGCACTTCTGTTTTGCGCCGCACTGCCGACGATACGGATCCTTATGAGCGCATCGTCGTCGCCAACGCCGACCGCATGCTCATCGTCACCGCAGTAGCGGATCCTCCCCCACGCTCTGGCTTTGTAGAGCGCGCACTCATCGCCGCCTTCGTCGGCAACGTGCACCCAGTGCTCTGTCTGACCAAGACCGATCTCACTGACCCGACACCTTTTGCTGCCGAATTCGCAGATCTTGACGTCACCGTCGTCGAGGCGGGCGTCGATGACTCCTTGGACCAAGTGCGTGATGTGATAAATGGCCACGTCACGGCCCTTATCGGGCACTCCGGCGTAGGTAAATCCACGCTCGTTAATCGCTTGGTTCCCGACGCTAAGCGCGAGACCGGTGAGGTCTCCGCCGTGGGCAAGGGACGCCATACCTCCACGCAATCCGTCGCTCTTCCGCTGCCAGAAGAGCTTTGTGCAGACGGCGGCTGGATTATCGATACCCCAGGCATCCGTTCCTTTGGCCTAGCGCATGTCGACGCCGATACAGTCCTCGGTGTCTTTGAAGATCTAGCCGCGGCAACAGAATATTGCCCACGCGGCTGCACGCACGTCGGTCCCCCAGCCGATCCAGAATGCGGGCTGGATCTGAAAATCCCCGAAGGCTCAGCCTCCGCCCGCCGTCGTGACGCGGTGCGCAAGCTGCTCGAAGCGCTGCGCACCAACGTCGATTGGGAAAATTAGAGCAGCTCCACCAAGAAGGGCAGCTCAGATGGGTCGTAGAACGCCATAAAGTTATCCAGGGCGTCTCCTACGGCCAGCTCCGCGTCTTCGTCACCAAGATCGGCGTTATCGATGACCTCGATGGCCTTCGCGGTAGCTTCCTCAGACTCTTCCACGTCCACGTGGATAGCCTGCAGGTTTTCCTCCGTAATGACTGCAGGATTCAGCTTGACTACCGGATCACCCATGTCAGGCTGGGGAGTTAACACGGACTCGTCAACGTCTACCGAAATAACTACGCGACGATGCGGGAAATTCTCCTCGTCGCCAATGGCGAGCAGGCGAAGGGATGCCATGGAGGCTTCCAGGAAGGCGGAGTAGGCAATCTCTTCTTCATCGCCCTCGGTGTAGAACTCGCGCAGCGCTGGGGTCACGGTAAAGCCCCAACCGGAGCGTGCGGCCAACTGGCCGGTCTCCTTAAGCTCGCTGAGCATAGCGAAGGTCGCTGGCAGATAAACGCGCACCTTAGCCACTTAGAACTCACCCTCGATGTCGAATACAGCCTGGACCTCGACGCTGGTGCGGTCGAAGACGGTATACAGCATGCCGAGCATTCCGAAATCAACGGCAGCACGTACGTTGAGAATGGAGTCATCGACCATGACGCAGTCATTGATTGGCAGCTCGATGGCATCCGCCGCAGCCTGGAAGGCAGCCAACTCAGGCTTTTCTGCCCCAATTTCGCCGGAAAGAATGACCGCATCAACGATGCCGCGGTATTCCCACTCGCGGATATGCTCTGCGCCTGGGCCACCTGGATCATTAGACAGGATGGCGGTCGCTACGCCGTTAGCCTTGGCTGCAGCGAACAGGGAACGCCAGCGCTTGACGTCTTCCTCGGTGCCGTCCAAGACACCAACGAAATCTACGATAAGACCGCGCATTTAAACTTCCTTAATACTAAAAGAGCGGGTGTGCTTTTTGACGGACGAAAGTATATCTAAAAATAAAAAATATCGCGCCCACCCCTTTCAGTATTCTCACAGGAGCCAGCGCTTTCCGACGCCACGTGGCACAATGGTGGGTGCGTTCGCCTCCTGTATGACCTGCAGGAAGGCTCACTTAAGTTGTATTCACCTATCCCCGGTTTTAGCCACCTCAAGCTCTATACCGCGCCCGATCGAGTGCGCTATGAGAGAAAGCCCACGGAAGAAGACCTTTCCGCCCGCAAGGAAATCCTCGACCTTGTCATCTTCGCACTGGAGGTTACGGGCGGGCTGCGCCCACTACATCATCTAGCGGGCAATAAATACAACCGCGATATCAAAGTGCATTTACGCGCTTGGGCGCTCAATCACCGACCCCACGATAGGCCGCTGCGCGCACAGCTGCGAAGCCTGCACGCCCGTGCTAACGGTGAGTTCTTTGGCTCAGCCGATATTGGCGGCAAACACCATGGTTTTACCGGCTCCTTCAAGCACAATCGGCTAGAAGAGTTCCGCTTGCTCTCCCTTGGCCACAACCTGAATATCTAGGATTAAGGGGGCAGGACTCGCACCAACTACTTAGGGCCAAATATTAAAGCGAACCGAGGCGCAGAAGGATGTCGGTCCAATCCACCGAGGTCCATGCGTCGACGCCGAGACCAATCACAGAGGCGATGCCGCCGAAGAGCATGCCGATCTGGCCGAAGGCAGGGCGTTCTTCGGGGGTCTTACTGGGTTTTCCTTCTGCAATGCGTTCTGCGCATTCTGCAACCGTGAGATTCTCGGTTTCGGCAGCAGAAAAGTAGTCTTCCATGCCTGCAGCGACAACAGCCTCATGGCAGGAACGCGGTTCCTGCTCAACCTCGCCGTAGGCTTGTGCGGTTCCGCTCAGGAGCGTGGCAGACAAAAATGCCGAAAATCCCAGGCTGAGTGAACGACTGCGCACGGAGTTACCCTTCTTAGAAAAAGAAAATCTATTGTTAGCTTCCTTCTAGAGTATAGGAAACTGACATAAAACTTAAAGCGCCTGACCAATTTCTTGGCCAGACGCTTCAAATGAGCTTAAATCCGTTAAGCCTCGGTGGTTTCAGGGGAAGCTGCCTGCGCTTCCTGCTGCGCCTTGAACTGCTTGCGGAGCATGAACAGCTGGCGGACGGTCTCTTCCTTGACGCCCTCATTCATGGCGTTGAACATCTCGCCGCCTTCCTTCTGGTACTCCACCAGCGGATCGCGCTGTGCCATCGCGCGCAAGCCGATGCCTTCCTTCAGGTAGTCCATCTCGTAGAGGTGTTCACGCCACTTCTGGTCGATAATAGGCAGGATGACCATGCGTTCGGTGTTGCGCATCTGGGACTCGCCGCCGATAGCGCTAACGGACTCTTCGAGTTCGTCGTACTCGTGGTTAGCATCGCTTAACAATGCATCGCGCAGCTGCTCTGCGCTTAGCTCGCCGGCAGAACCGTACTCGGTGCCCTCCACCAAGGACTCGTGGCTCATAGTCGGGCCATAGAGAGACTCCAGAGCATTCCACAGCTCGTCCAAGTCCCAGTCCTCGACGTAGCCGGTGGCAGTAGCGCCGGCAACATAAGCCGACACGGTGTCATCGATCATGTCGCGGATGTTGTCCTTGATGTCGCCAGAATCCAAGATGTCGTGGCGGGTCGCGTAGACAACCTTGCGCTGCTCGTTGAGCACTTCGTCATACTTCAGAACGTTCTTACGCATTTCGAAGTTCTGGTTCTCCACCTGTGCCTGGGCGCCCTTGATGGAGTTGGACACCATCTTCGCCTCGATCGGGACATCGTCAGGCACGTTCAGGCGGTTCATCATGTTCTCCATGGACTGGCCCACGAAGCGAACCATCAGCTCATCACGCATCGAAAGGTAGAAGCGGGTCTCACCTGGATCGCCCTGACGGCCGGAACGGCCACGCAGCTGGTTGTCGATACGGCGGGATTCGTGGCGCTCGGTGCCTAGAACATAAAGGCCGCCTGCCTCACGGACCTCGTCACCCAGGCGCTTGGAACGCTCACGCTCCTCGTCAATCTCAGCGTCCCATGCCTCCTGGTAACGCTCTTCATCCTCGAAAGGATCGAGGCCGCGCTCACGCAGCTTCTCGTCCAGAATGACCTCGGGGTTGCCACCCAGCACGATATCGGTACCACGGCCTGCCATGTTGGTAGCAACGGTTACGGTGCCAGGGCGACCGGCGCGGGCGACAATCTGGCCCTCTTCCTCGTGGTGCTTCGCGTTAAGGACTGAGTGCTTGACGCCACGCTTGGTCAAAAGCTGGGACAGGTACTCGGAGCGCTCAACGGAGGTGGTACCAACCAGGACCGGCTGACCGGCCTCGACGTGCTCAGCAATGTCATCGACGACTGCGGCGAACTTTGCTTCCTGCGTCTTGTAGATGCGGTCAGCCTGGTCAACACGCTGGTTCGGCTTGTTCGTCGGAATCGGTACAACATCGAGACCATAAATGGAGTGCAGCTCGGCAGCCTCGGTCTCTGCGGTACCGGTCATGCCGGAAATCTTCTCGTACAGGCGGAAGTAGTTCTGCAGAGTAACGGTCGCCAGAGTCTGGTTCTCGTTCTTGATCTCCACGTTTTCCTTGGCCTCAATGGCCTGGTGCATGCCCTCGTTGTAGCGACGGCCTGCCAGCACGCGGCCGGTGAAAGAGTCAACGATCATGACCTCACCGTTACGCACGATGTAGTCCTTATCGCGCGCAAACAGTTCCTTCGCCTTCAGCGCGTTGTTCAGGTAAGACACGAGCTGCGAGTGCTCTGGGGCATAGAGGTTGTCGATGCCCAGCTGGTCCTCCACGAATTCCACGCCATCCTCGAGCACACCGATGGTGCGCTTCTTGTGGTCCACTTCGTAGTGGATGCCCTCGCGCATCTTCGGCGCAATCTGGGAGAAGACGTTGTAGAACTGGGAGGTTCCGTCCACCGGGCCGGAGATGATAAGCGGGGTACGGGCTTCGTCGATAAGAATGGAGTCAACCTCATCGACGATGCAGAAGTTATGGCCGCGCTGGACAACGTCGTCAAGCGTGCGGACCATGTTATCGCGCAGATAGTCAAAACCCAGCTCGTTGTTGGTGCCGTAGGTGATATCGCAGCCGTAGGCTTCCTTGCGCTGTGCAGGGCGCATCTCGGAAAGAATGACGCCAACGCTAAGGCCCAGCCAGCGGTGCACACGACCCATCATCTCGGCGTCACGCTTTGCCAAGTAATCGTTGACGGTAACGATGTGCACGCCCTTGCCCTCAAGCGCATTGAGGTAAGCCGGCAGCAGCGAGGTCAGAGTCTTGCCCTCACCGGTGCGCATCTCGGCAACGTTGCCGAAGTGCAGCGCCGCGCCACCCATGATCTGCACCTTGTAGTGCTTCTGATCGAGCACGCGCCAAGCGGCTTCACGAACGGTGGCAAAAGCCTCGAGAAGAATGTCATTCATCTCTTCGCCGGCCCCCAGGCGGTCCTTGAATTCCTGGGTCTTTGCCTTTAGTTCTGCATCAGATAGCGCGGCGTACTCCGCATCGAGAGCAATAACGTCATCAGCCATCTTCGCTAGGCGCTTGACGGTGCGTCCTTCGCCTGCGCGCAGCAGCTTGGAGAGTCCAAACACTTCTAGATAGTCCTTCTTATCGCGACAAAATAGTTAACTTCTCGTCATTGTACCCACTGGGTAGTTAAAGCTTGATTCCGACCACCTTATGAACCCCTGAACGTTTGCAGTGCGTCGGCAAAACTTTAGCCCCTCCGCCGCGGCGCATAGGCCCTGACAATCAGGGACTTAAGCGAACGCGGCGGAAGGGCTAAAACTTAAAAGGAGTTAGGTTTACTCCTCAGTTGCCTCCTCCGACAGGGAGATGATGCCGTAGTCGAAAGCGTGACGACGGTAGACCACAGATGGCTTGTTGTTTTCTTCGTTGATGAAGAGATAGAAGTCGTGGCCCACGAGCTCCATCTCGCTCAAAGCATCATCGACGCTCATCGGGGTAGCCGGGTGCTCCTTGGAGCGGACGATCTGGCCAGGGCGAACATCCTCGACGGTTTCTGCATAAGGATCGATGTAGCGCTCTTCCTTCGCGCGCTCGTGCTCTGCAGCAGCAACCATCTCAGCAGCCAGCTCGCCGGTACCCTTCTGTGCGCGGTGACCGGACTTCACGTTCTCACGGCGGACCTTGACCTTACGCAGGGAACGCTCCATCTTTGCCAGAGCGGTTTCCAGCGCTGCGTAGAAGGAATCTTCCTTTGCCTCAGCGCGAGCGATGTGGCCCTTACCCGTTGCGGTGATCTGGATGCGATCAGACTCTGCTTCACGACGCGGGTTCGGCTCGTGCTGGAGCTCCACATGGAAGAAGGTCAGAGTCGGGTCAAGGCGTTCAATCTTGGCCAGCTTTTCGGTGACGCGCTCTTGGAAGTGGTCTGGCACCTCGACGTTACGACCGGTGATGGTGACCTGAGCGTTGGTGGGCTGGGACATTGAGTTGCCTCCCTTATCTCGTGGGGACTGAATGACTGCACATTCCGCAGGTGAAGGGCCCTTTCCGGTGCGACTTTCCAAAATAGAAACCGGATGGTTTAGGACACTTTATCTGCTTCCCTGTGACACTCTTCATGGTAGCACTGGTCATAACCAAGGGGACCAATAGGGCCGGAATTACCCCTGCAACCAACCGAATCTAAGCTTCTGCCAGTACGATTGCCCCGTCAGGGACTCCCCCACTGCCCCGCAGGCGGCTGGCGCTGGCCACCAAAGTTGCGCCGGTGGTTACCACGTCGTCGACAAGCAGCAATCGTCGTCCCACAATCCGGCTTGCAGCGGGCCTGACCTGCACCGCTGCGCGCATATTGTCCCAGCGTTGAGTTGCAGAAAGCTCGGATTGATCGGCCGCTGACTCCCGAACTTCCAACGCCTCGCATACGCTTACCCGCGGCAAGGTCTTGGCCACCTGCATGCAAATCTGCGCTACTGGGTCGCCACCGCGTGCTCGCGCCGAAGAACGCCGCGTGGGGGCTGGCACCAGCACTAATTCCTCCGGAATCTCGCCGCGCGCCCGCAAATGCTCAATGCCTGCGGCATAAACTGCTGCCACATGGCTGCGCACTTTGCGGTTACCCCGCTCCTTCATGGCCACGATGAGGTTTCGCCGCACGTCCGAATAGGGCCCGAGCGCCCATACCGGCATCCCCAATGGGACTGGCCTAGCAATCTGTTGCGGCAGCGCCCGCAAATGCAGCTGGCAACGCGCACATAGATGTGCTGCAGCCTCTAGCTCTCCCCCGCATCCGGCACACTGATGCGGAACAACTATTTCTAACAAGGCCGCCGCACGCTGTGCCAAAACGCGCGAATCCCAATGCTTACCTACTAGTGCCACCTATCTCTTCTCCCCCGAGCACTCGGCTTATTTTCGCCCCATGTTTGCCTCACGCATGCTTGTCTCACGATTGCCTGAAGCCACCCCAGCTTTAGGCGCAGACGTCACAACTTGTATAAGGCGCTTTTACTTGGCAACGATAGGTGAAGAACGCTGACCCTGCAGGCCGGCAACCTCGCGCCAGAAGGTGTTGTCGGTGTTTTCGGCAGGTAGCTCCAGCAATGCGTGAGAGTCGGTGATGTAAAGCTTCGTTGGAGAAGCTGCAACTGCCACCACCGGCGCGGTCACATTACCCGTTGCCAAAGTCGTTGCAGAAGAGCCATCCTGTTCGATGCGCCATACCGGCGAGTTCACGCTATCTGTGCCCACCATCAATCCGCCGTCGCTCATCCAATCCAGCGAAAGCGCGGTATTTTGTATCTCTTGACCCACGCGATGCGCATTAACGATTGAGTACTTACGGTTTTTGCCGCGCACGACGACGCCGACGTAGACGTTGCCCTCAATAATCATCGCAACGCGTGCTCCGGTAGCCGAGAGGCGAATAACAGAAATCTCGCCCTGAATACTATCCAGGCTAGAGGAGTCGACCTCAGATTGATGCAGTTCGCCCTTCGCCGAGCGGGATACGCGAACAATTTTCTTGCCATCAACAACAGTCCAAATGCTCTGGCCGTTTGCCTCAAAGGTCGGGCGCGCCAGTGTCTTAGACTTCAGGTCATCCTCCAGCTTTACGCCTAGCTCTCCCATGCTCAATTGATATTCATCGGAGGACTTCTTACGTATTGCGGCTACGATTCCTTCCTTGGAGATATCCGCAGACTGAACATCTGAGCCCCTGCCCAGGACGCTGTTGGCTGGCTCCACCTGGTCACCTGCGACTTCAAACAAGGCTCCGTTGTTGACGGCGAAAAGCTGGGCGTCAGAGCTGACCAGATTTCCAGGGTTGAATTCGGCAAAATCATCGACGGTCATCACGTCCAAGCCATCAACGAGAGGGCTACCATCCGCCGTAGCTTTAACGGTGGTAGATACACCAGCGTTGTTTAACGTCCACGTCAGCGCCGCGGCAAAGCGGAAACGCTCGTCCTTGCTCATCGAGCTCAACCCGCCGAAGTTGTAGGTGCCGTTTTCATAACCTAAGAACGTCGCCGAAGTTGGCGTTAGATCTGTAGTCGCCGGACGCAGATCAGTATTGGGGCCTTCCAGCAACAAGGTGACAATTTCGCTATCGATGGATTGCTGGCCGGTGTAGATCCAGCGCCTATCCGAAACGAGCGATTCGCCCGACTGCCCCAAGAAATAAAGCGAAATTGGCCGGTAATTATTACGCAAGTCGTTGCGTTCAATGACCAACTTGGGCGGAAAATCTTGGATACGCCACTGCCCGTCCACCTTCTGCATTTGCACGGTGGCTGAATAATCGCGTTCACTCGGGGTATAAGCACCGTTAGGGCTCAAGGTACCGATATGTTTTCCACTGACTTCGAAGGTTTTATGGTCCAGGCCATTATCCGTGGTCAAGATGTCGATAGAGTCGACCACATCCACGGCTTCTTTCGGCGTCCATTGCTCTTGGGCGTCCGGTGTTAGGAAGTTGCGGGTGGATTGATAGTCATTGGCAGGCTTCCCGGAGGCCTTATAGAATTCACGCAGTACCAAGTCTGCATCCGCGTCCTGCTTCGGGGACATGATTTCCACTTGCGGATCGGCTTGCGGTGCAAAAGTGGCGATGACCTCGGGCGCAGTGTTATTCGGCAGCGTCGAGCAGCCGGCAGCCGAAAACAAGAGAAAGCCACTAGACAGCGCTAGACATTGCCGCGCCTGCTTTTTCCAGCGCGTAGCCCTAGACGAGTTGGGATTATTCATCACCGCTCCTTCTCGTCGTCTTGTACACCCTTATCCGGGTGCGCTGCCTCGCTTTCGGCGACGCTACCAGAGCGATCACCGCTGGATTCAGGGCCAGGTTCCGGGGCGTCGTCAAGCACCGCGGACTCCAGCTCCACGAACTCACGAGCACGGCGCTCCGAAGGCCAGATGATGCCGACATCTTCTTGCTCCATTACCTCTGCCGCTTCCAGTTCCGGCTGCGGGGCATTGGGGACCTCAAGGGCAATCGGCTGCTCTTCGATGGCCGTGTTCGGCGAGCGCGGAACGATGAGGCGGAAGCGCGAACCGACGCCGATATAACCGATGGCATCGAGCGTACCGCCGTGCAAGACCGCATCCTCGCGGGCGATGGCCAAGCCCAAACCGGTACCCCCTGAATGGCGCTTACGCGAAGCATCTGCACGCCAGAAACGGTTGAATACGAGCTCTTCTTGACCGTCCTTCAGACCCACGCCAGAGTCGGTCACCGCGATGCCCACCGCTTGGTCATTGGCCTGCAAATCGACGACCACGGGATTTCCCTCAGAGTGGTCGATAGCGTTGGCCAAAAGATTACGCAAGATGCGCTCAATGCGGCGCGAATCTGCTTCGATAGTGACGGGCTCATCCGGCATATTAACCTGCACGTCGACGTTTAATTCCTCTGCCAGGTGCTGGACCTGTGCCAGCGCAGAGTCAACACAGGAGCGGGCGTCGAATGAGGCCGTGGAAAGGTCAGCCACGCCCGCATCATGGCGCGAGATCTCCAGCAGGTCGGCGAGCAATTCCTCGAAGCGATCAAGCTCGCGAATCATCAGCGCTGATGCGCGGCGAGTATGCGGCTCAAGGGAATCCGGATCAGCAGCGATGAGGTCCGCCGCCATGCGTACCGTGGTCAACGGAGTGCGCAGCTCATGGGAGACGTCTGAAGTAAATTGGCGCTGGAGATCGCCATATTCCTCAAGCTGGTTAATCTGCTTTGAAAGCTTGTCAGCCATGTCGTTGAAAGAGCCCGCCAGACGGCCCATTTCATCGTCAGAGTTGACCACCATACGCTCGCGCAAGTGGCCTGCCGCGAGGCGTTGCGCAATGCGAGATGCGGAACGAATGGGAACGATAACCTGCTGCGTTGCCAGCCAAGCGATGCCGACCAGCAACACGACAACCACCACGCCGGCTGCCGAAAGCAAACCGCGCATGAGCGCCATTGTGGCTTCCTCAGACTCCATCGACAGCACCAGGTAAACCTGGGCGTTTGGAATATCGGAATCGATTGGGGTGCCAATAATCAAGGCATTATAAGGATCGCCGCCGGGGTGATCCACGCTGGTGTATTGCTGCGCCACCTGGCCGTTAGACACCAAGTCCCGTAATTCATTGGGCAGGCGAAAGCCCTCAGGAGAAGTAGTAAGAGAGTTATCGTCGTTTTCTACGGCGATAACAGCTTCATAGGCTTCTTGGTGTTCGTTGTGATCAGCCGATAGCTGGCCAAGGGAAGAACGTGCGGAATTGATGCGCACTTGGTTCGAGTTGGCGCTGCCAGTGGCATCGATTTGCTGCTCCACGGTGGTACGCGCGCGATCGAGCTCCTGGCGGGCTGCATCTTCTTTTTGGCTGACCAAACGCTGCGTCAGCACCGAGACAAGCGCGTACGCCAACAAGAGCATGACCACCGTGGATGCCACGAGGATCATGCCGATGACCCTTGTCTGCAGCGATGTGCGCCACTTATCTACAACGCCATCCTGCAGACGCTTAAACCAATCAAAAATAGCTGCGGGTCCTCTTTATTCGCCGGCGCCAGTCTTGCCGGTCTTATAGCCAACGCCGCGGACGGTCAGGACGATCTGCGGGTCTTCCGGATCGTGCTCGATCTTGGCGCGCAAACGCTGCACGTGCACATTGACGAGACGGGTATCAGAAGCGTGGCGGTAGCCCCAGACGGATTCCAGTAGCGCTTCACGGGTGTGCACCTGGCCAGGCTTGCGTGCCATCTCGAGAAGTAAGTCGAATTCCAGTGGGGTAAGTGAAAGCTCCTCGCCGTCGACGCGCTTGACGGTATGTTCTGGGACGTCGATGACTAGGTCGCCGACCTCGATGAGCTCGCTGGAGGAAGAGTCGGTGCGGCGCAGGCGCGCACGAATGCGGGCAACCAGCTCCTTCGGCTTGAAGGGCTTGGTGATGTAATCATCAGCGCCAGATTCCAAGCCAAGCACTACGTCGACAGTGTCCGTCTTCGCGGTGAGCATAACGATAGGAACTGCCGATTCCGAGCGGATGGCGCGGCAAATATCAACGCCATTCATGCCCGGCAGCATGAGGTCAAGCAGGATGAGCTCTGGCTCGTGTTCGTGGAAAGCAGGAACTGCTTCATTGCCGTCAGTAACAGCGATGGGCTCGAAGCCTTCGGCCTCAAGAACGATGGTCAACATTTCCGAGATGGCTGGATCATCGTCAACGACCAGAATCTTCGGCGCCATTTTCCTACTCCTCTACGAGTTCCTTGACAGATTGCACAATCATATCGGTATCAGCGGTGGCGATCCAGCGTCCGCCCCACGCACGTTCCGCTAATCGACGATACGCCGCCGCAGTGTTCGTCTGGAGATCACTGTCTTTTTCATATCGGTCACGGGCACGGCCGGCGTCCTCGGCTGCGCGCGCCTCGGCGCGGGCTGCGGCGAGCTCGACGTCGGTGTCGAGAAAGATCTGCAGGCTGGGCTTAGGCAGCCCCAAACGCGAAAACTCAAGATCGTAGACCCAGTCTACGACCTCATCGGTACCCAAGCGCGCGGCCGAGTAGGCGGCGTTTGAGGCCACGTAACGGTCCAAAATCAGCAGGTCTTTGCCCTCTTGCGCTTCCAACAGGCAGTCTTTTGCGCCAAACCTGTCAAGAGCAAAGAGGGTGGCCATGGCATAGGCGGAATCCGTTAAGTCACCCATCCGGCCGTAGAGAGCCTCTTGGGCCAGCTGCGCGTGCACGGATTCTTCATAGCGCGGAAAGCCCAAGACATCGACTTCTACAGAAAGCTCGCCTTTAATCCTGTTTACGAGCGTGTTCTTGCCCGCACCGTCAATTCCTTCGATGCTAACCAGCATTATTAGGACAAAGCCTCAATGAATGCTTCGAGGTCATAATCTTCTTCCACGCCCTCCAGCAATTCCAGAGCCTGCTCGTTGAGCTCTTCGCTGCCGGAGCCGGCAAGCCCACGGATAAACGGATAGGAAGAAACAATTTCACCGGCGCTAAACGGCGCACCGGCCCAGATGGCGGCGATGGTAGCGGCCGCTAGTGCATTGCGCTGTTCCTCTTCAGAAACGGAATTGTCATTCGTAGCCAAGGCACAAGCATCAGATACAGACTCAACGATGTCCTCGTCATCAAGGTTGGCGAGTTCATCCAGGAAATCAACGTTGACGTCATCTGCAAAGATGTCTTCGTCCCAAGTGCTCATTGCGCTCTCCTTTGATATAACGCGAAAGTTCTACTGCTGGTGGCCTCCACCGCGGGCAGACAGTTGATGAAGGGGAGAAATCTTCCCGCGATGTTTACTTCTATATCTAGCCGCTGCCGCTGCTTTTGTCAGTGCGTTGCCACAGTCAATTTATACGTTAAAAACCACAGAGAGAATCAACACACTTTAGGCTGAGCGCGGAAACAGAGGTCAATCGCCAATTCAGTCCAGACGGACAAGCACCTTGGGCCGTGTAGGACGCAGAACTTCCCCGGCTGCGCACTGCGAAGCGGAAGCCGAACTAGCTAAACCAAATTCCGAAACACTCTTTCAAGGAAACTTCCGCCTACATGGCGATACGTAAGATGCCTATTCCACTAAATACTCTTACATGGTATGGTCGTTACCGAGTTGTTACACATATCAGTTTCCAGCCCGCATCCCCGCTGGTCGGAAGCTATTTCTTTGAAGTCCATTATTGTAACGGTTAGAACTAAGCCATTCCCCTTAGAACCCTCCATAGGTGGCTTGAGAAGGAAAGGAGCGTACGATGAAGCCCGATGCACGTCGCGTGTATGTCTTTATCGCCCTCGGTCTCCTTTTCGCGTTGTTCGTAGGCTACGGTGTCTGGCGTGTTTCCACGCCTGACACCGTGGCGTCGCACAGCACCAGCGAGTCTGTAACTCAGGTTGGCGAAACCGAGTCGCAAAGCAAGCGCACCTCGCAAACTCCCACCACGAGCAGCCGCCCCCACTCCAAGCACAGCAGCAAGAGCCACAAAGACAGCTCTTCCCGCAAGCGCGCCGTGGCACTCAAGAATGACCCATTCTTGGCCCCAAACGCTTTTACCGGCAGCACCTCTAACACTGGCCCCACGTCGGTTTACCGCCCGGAGAACCTCTCCTCCCAGTCCCACGCCACCGCGCAACAGAATGCCAACAGCACCTACGCAACGGGCTACCCACAGGAGCCTTCTAACAGCGCCTCCGGCACTGCTGCACCAACCACTTCTACGCAGGCAACTGCGCAACAGCCAACCAGCCAAGCTTCTGCACCAAACAACACGCAGCCAAGCCTGACTGAAACCGTCCGTCCAAAGCCCGGGGATTCCGACTCCGGCCAGCCCACGGCGGCTCAGCCCGTCGAGCCTTCTCCTTCGGGCGAAGCCACCCCAGGCAAGATGAACGGCACGGAAGTTCCTGCTACCGATACAGCGCCAACTTTTGGAGGCAGCGGCGATACCGTTGATGCCCCGCAGCCAAGCTCCGAGCCGACCTATGCAGATACTTTTAAGGAGCCGACTGCTGTTGATGTCGAGGACACCAACATGACCGAAGCCGTCGATATCTCCGATCCAACCGGCTAGGCTCCTACCCCAACGGAAGCGCCGACCACCGGCGCGACTACGGCCGCAGGTCAGGCAACTAACCTCGCTGAGGCCCCAGTGCAACTGCTCGATGGTCAAGCGGTAACCAATTTGCGCACTCCCGCGGTTTCGGTTGCCACAATTGTCGATTTTCTGGAAGGCCCTGGCAACGCTTCATCCACGGCGAACGAGCCGCTGCGCGTTGTCATCTTCGTCGCACTGGGTTCGCACACTCCGGACGCACGCGAGCTTAGCGGCGAACTGGTGGGCGCTTCTACGGTTATCGTCGAAGATTTAGATGCCACGTTCGTCGAAGGCGGCGACGTCATTCAGGCAGAGGCCGAGGGGTTTATTGAGCGCAAGGATGTAGTTTCCATGGCGGAGATAATTCGCGGTGACGTTACAGGTCTCCTAGCAGGCCCTAGACACGAGCGATAAAGAGCTGGCTCGCCTCGCCCGCTGCAACCCGCGCCACTACGGTCTCCTCTGCTGCTGGCAGCCATGCCGCCTGCCCCGGCTGCAGCTTGAGCTCTTGGCCTTCGTTGTCACGCAGCTCCACTTCCCCACCGGTGCACAGCGCAATAGCCGGACCATCGAAGTTCAGCTCAACGGTATCGTCGGCGCAGAGCTCTACGCGGTCCAAGATGAATTCATCGATCGGCACCGGATAGGACCAAGCCTTTGCGCCGTGCAGGGTTTCTTCTACGCTCTTCTCTTTTTGCTGCACGCACGGATCATCCACGCTTTCATAAGTGAGGACCTTGACCAATTCCGGAACATCCACGAACTTCGGGGTCAGGCCGCCGCGCAGGACGTTGTCGGAGTTCGCCATGATCTCCACGCCAAGGCCCGAGACATAAGCGTGCAGCGCGCCGGCGTTGAGGTACACAGCCTCGCCAGGCTGCAAGACCACGTGGTTGAGCAACAGCGCTCCCAAGACACCGATGTCACCTGGGTATTGCTCGTTCAGGCTGATGACTGTGCGCATATCGCGTGCCATCCACGCCACAGCCGAATCCGTAGAATCCGCTGGTTCTGCTTCAAGACGCGCGATCAGCTTTTCACCAGCCTCGACGATTGCCGCAATGAGTTCCTTACGCTTTGTAGCCGGGATAGTGATCCAAGTGGTAAACAGCGCACGCAAGTTTTCCGACTCCGCAGCGGCCTCCGGCAGGAGCATGTTCAGGTAGTGCTCGAGCTCAGGGCATTCCAAAGCCTTCAGCAGCTCCAGCGTGCGCTCGAGGGGCCGAAAGCCAGCCATGGCGTAGAACTCAGTGAGTGCCACTATGAGCTCCGGCTTGTGGTTGTCATCCTTGTAGTTGCGGTTCGTGGCGCTTACCTCGATACCCTGCTCATTTTCGCGGGCAAACCCCTCTTCCGCCTGCGCCTTAGAGGGGTGTGCTTGCAAAGACAGCGGCTCTGCGGCGGCCAATATCTTCAGCAAGAAAGGCAGGCGCTTGCCATAATCTTGCTGCACGCGCTTGCCCAACTGCTCCGCCGGAGCGGCCGCAATAACCTCGTCGAGGCGCTGGCCATTAACGGTTGAAGGGTCCCCCGGATGCGCGCCGAACCAGAGCTCGGCTACCGGGGTATCGCTCGCGGGATCACCTTTGAGCTCAGGAATCATGGTCCGTGAGCCCCAGGAGTAGTTGCGGGTTGCGCTGTTGAGCAGCTGCATATGTATTGCTTCCTTCTTTTAAGAAATCTCGTAGGCGGTCGCGGCATAACTGCGCGTAATGAACTGAAGAGCGCGCGCCAATTCCCCTAAGGCGGGTTCAGGATCATTGCTCGATTCAGCGATTGAATGGGGAAGGTTCGCCTCTTCCTCTCCCCACAAAACAATTTTCAATGGTACCAAAGCATTTTCTTCTGACGGGTCTATCTGCGGGTCAAAGAATATGTCACGCACCGCTGTTCCACCTCTTTGCTGTGCGCGCTCCAAAATATGTGGCAACGCCTCAGGGTCAGCAAAAGTACCGCCCAGACCGTGCGCAGCCCAAACCGCGGCGGCCATGCGGGCAACCAGGGCATTGATAAATACTCCGGAACGCTCCTCTGACCAGGAATATGGGTCGACGCCGCAGGAATGAATAAC
Organism: Corynebacterium sp. HMSC036D03; assembly: GCF_001836185.1. Taxonomy (NCBI): domain Bacteria; kingdom Bacillati; phylum Actinomycetota; class Actinomycetes; order Mycobacteriales; family Corynebacteriaceae; genus Corynebacterium; species Corynebacterium sp. HMSC036D03. Next base: position 35,835 of record NZ_KV827713.1, on the reverse strand, counting down.
CCTCGCGCCCTCCACAAATTCCCGCAGCTCGCGGCCGGGGTTAGTTGCGGAATCATGCTCTGGGCTAAGCGCCTCCAGCTCGCGGTCCACTGCGTCGGCGGCTTCCTCCAACCTGCGGGCTACGAGCTCCCCTTCTTCTTCGAGGACCGCAGCCACCGCATACAGCGCGGCGATGAACCGAGCCGGCGAGGCGCCCTCCGCCGTGGGCAAAGTGGGCGCCACAAAGGTGGACTCGGGAGCGTCCTCCACGAGTGGACCGCGCGAAGGCCCGACCAGTACAGTAGCGGCTCCCCTTTTATCCGCAGCAATAAGTGCACGAGAGGCCCAGTCACACTCCGCACGCTCACCTACCACCACGACAACGTCCAAGGCTCCAACAAAGTGCGGGAGCGATTCCGCCACCACCAACGGAATGCGCGCTGGCTCGGCCAGCCCTACCGCTGTATAGGCAGCCGCGCGGGCTATCTGATCAGTAGGCAAAATGACCAGGCAGCGCGGTTTAGCCCCGCCCAAAAGGCCGGCCAGCTGCGAGATAGCACCGCCTAAGACCCTGATTTGAGCTCCTTCATGAGCGACGTCGAAATAACGCACGGTTTCTGGGTCATAAGCTGCGCCATCATAGTAAGCACTATCCATGCCGCCGAGCATAGTCTGGCCCTCGGACACGCAGTAGTGCTTATTAGAACTTCCCCAGCCAATTATGAATAAACCCCAGGTATATAATCCCTTTTTGCACGTGAGGTGAAATACCTCAACTAGAATCAACCAGCATGGTTGCAGCAGAAAGTCCGCAGATTCACCCCGTAGTTTTGATTGGTGGCGGCCCCGGCGCGTGGGACCTCATCACGGTACGTGGAATGCACGCCTTGCAAGAGGCGGAGATTATCTTGGCGGATCACCTGGGTCCAGTGCAGCAGCTGGACAAGCTCTGCGACGTTGCAAGCAAAGAACTCATCGATGTCTCCAAGCTGCCGTATAAGCGCCAAACCTCCCAAGAAAAGATCAACGAGCTCCTCATCGAGCATGCGCTCGCCGGCCGAAAAGTAGCCCGCTTGAAAGGCGGCGACCCGTATGTCTTCGGCCGCGGTTTTGAGGAGCTGCAGGCACTTACCGCCGCGTCCATTCCGGTGGAAGTAATCCCTGGCGTTACCTCCGCCATCTCGGTTCCTGCTTTGGCAGGCGTGCCCGTCACCCAGCGCGGCATTGTCCATGCATTCACAGTGGTTTCCGGTCACCTGCCGCCAGGCCACGCCAAGTCTTTGGTGGATTGGCAAGCGCTAGCGCAATCGGGGGCTACGCTCAGTATCATCATGGGCGTGAAGAATTCGGCAGCCATCGCCCAGGCGCTTATCAATGGCGGACGTTGCGCATCGACGCCTGTGGCCATCATCCAGGAGGGCACAATGGCCAGCGAAAGGGTCTACAAGTGCGTCCTCGGGGACCTCGCGGAGACCGTCAGAAAAGAGCAAGTTGCCCCGCCCGCGGTCTTCGTCATCGGCGAGGTCGCCGGGCTAAACAGCCAGGATGCGCAGTAAACGCCACCTGGCTTAGTTCGCCTGCAGCGGCCAGTACTCCTTGGTCCGGCTGAGCTCCGGGGCAGTTTGCGCCACCACCTTGAAGCCGCGGCCCCCGCGCGGGCGGTGTGGCACCGCAGCGTGGAATGCCGCATGCGCTTCACGCTCTGCCTCCTCGGCTGCTTCTTCAGCAGTGCGCGCCGCACGTGTGCGTCGAGCACCAATCGCCGTAGCAGCCACTCCCGCTACAACCACGAGGATCTGCACAGCCACCACGAACCAAGGCGCGATGGCCCAACCGAAGTAGGTTTCAGCCCCGCTTATTACCTTGCCGATGTTCAGCGCCACAATTGCAGTACCGACAAAACCGCCCAGCACCACCGGGTTAACGCGCGAAATCAACCAAGCGGCAATCGGTGCCGTAACCGCCCCGCCAACCAGCAGCGCAATCACCGCTGCCAAATTAGCCACGATGTCATTCCACAGCCCCACCAGGAAACCAGCAGTCGCACCGAAAGTCACCAAGAATTCCGCCGTATTAACGGTTCCCACGATGCGCCGCGGCTGCTCTTTACCGATCGCCATCATCGTCGAGGTGGATATCGGACCCCATCCACCGCCGCCAGTGGCATCGACGAATCCGCCGACTATCCCTAGGCCGGCTAGAAATCCCGCGGAATGCTTGCTGCGATAGGCCGAAGGCTTCTTTTGCAGGCGCGCGAAACGCCACACGAGGTTGGTTCCAATGCCTGCAAGAATTAACGCGGTTATCGGCGCCGCAGCCGCAGTCGAGATATTAGACAACACGCTCGCCCCCAGAAAGGCCGCGAGCGCCCCGGGCAGCCCGAGCTTGAATACCGTTGGCCAATGCACGTTTCCAAAGCGCCAATGGCTAATCCCTGATACCAGCGTCGTTCCGAGTTCCGCCGTGTGCACCACCGCAGAGGCTTGTGCCGGCCCAAGACCAGCCAAGAGCAGCATGGTCGTGGAGGTTACGCCGAAGCCCATGCCAATTCCGCCGTCGACAAGCTGTGCCGCAGCGCCGGCTAGAGCAATCAGAATGAACGACCGCATTTTTTATCCGATCTGTGCAAGCATGTGAGTCTGGGTGGACAAGCCCGCTGCATGGGCAAAACGGTCAGCAACAACCCCAGCAAGGTCAGTGCCTAGCGGGGAGTCTACTTGTGCAGGGGAATCCGCGAGCAGGTCCAGCAACAGCCCTGCCGTGCTAAACAGTGGCAGCACCCGCACCTCGCCTTGGCGGCGCACCTGCTTGGCGACGCCCTCTTTCCCACCACGTGTTGCAAACACCACCGAGGTAGGCAGATGGGTGAGGCTTTCTACATTCGCAGCGAGGTCGCGCACAGCGCTATTCGCCTTCTCGTCCGAAGAGCCCACGGCATAGATGACAAGATGCTGTGGCTTCTTACCTGTCTGCGGCGCCATCGCACGCGCTGCTAAGAGCTCCGCGATGTCGGCACCGGTGCCTAAGCCTTCTCCTTGCAGCAGCCGCAGCCCGGCGGAATGTGCAGCGCGATCGATCGCTTCCGGCACATCCACGCGCAGGTGATAGCCCTGCGTAAACAGCAGTGGCACGACCACCGCTTCCCTCTGCCCCGCGGCAGCTACTCGTTGTGCTGCAGCTTCCAGGTCAGTTTCGTGAAAATCGAGGTAAGCCGCTTCATAAGATGTGGCGCCGGCAAGCGCCGCCGCCTTTCGCGTCAAAGCCTCAATACCAAGAGCTGCCTCTGGATGGCGCGAACCATGTGAAAGCGTAATCAGTGCGCTCATCGTCTGCTCCCCGCGCTTGCATCCTGCTTAGCCGTAGACAGATGCCCGCGACGTTGCAGCGATCGTTGCAACGCCTCGTTGGAAGAAACCGCCTTGGCAGGTGCTACCGGCGCATCATCCTGACCGTGGAACATCACGGAAAAGATACGCAGGCACTCGCAGCACTTCCAAGCGAAATCGCCTTCCTCATCGGGAAAGAGGTTCATGCCGCCGCAGTAGGGGCAGTACATCGGATGGTTGCGGTTCGGATTCGGCTCGCGACGAAAATTCACTGCAGATCCTCCTCATCTGCGCGCAGGACCCAGTGGCGGAACTGCTCGCCTTCCTCGCGCTGCTCCTTATATTTCTGCACCAACCGGATGACATAGTCTGGGACCTCATCCGCGATGACCTTGTGCCCGCGCAGCTTGCGCCCCCAGTCCGGGGAGAGCCCGAGCGCGCCACCCAGATGCACCTGGAAGCCCTCAACACGGTTTCCTTCGGAATCGGTGACTATCTGGCCTTTCAGTCCGATATCCGAGACCTGGGAACGCGCGCAAGCATTCGGGCAGCCGTTGAGCGCAATGGAAATCGGCACGTCGAGGTCGCCCAAGGTGTCTTCCAAGATGTCCACCAGCTCAATCGCCCGGGCCTTCGTGGTCACGTGCGCAAGCTTGCAGAACTCCAAGCCGGTGCAGGAAATAACGCCGCGCCGGAACTCAGATGGCTGTGAGTACAAACCGGTCTCATCGAGCGCCCGCGAAAGAGCCGGAATATCGGCTTCCTTGACGTCGAGGAAGAGAAGTTCCTTCATCGGCGTGGTGCGGATGCGGGTAATGCCGAAACGCTCCGCGACGTCGGCAATAGCGATGAGCTGCTCGCCCGTGGCGTGGCCTACGGTGGGCTTGACGCCGAGATAAAAGTTGCCATCCTTTTGTCTGTGCACGCCGAGGTGGTCGCGGGAGCCAGGCTCGACGGTAAGGGGCTCGCCGTCGGCAAGCGGGGCGTCCAAGTACTCATTTTCTAGCACCTCGCGGAACTTCTTGATGCCCCACTTCGCGACTAGGAACTTCAGGCGCGCTCGATTGCGATTGCGGCGGTAGCCATAATCGCGGAAGATGCGAGCCACGCCGGCCCACACCTCCGGTACACGCTCAAGCGGCACCCAAGCGCCCAAGGACTGGGAAAGCATGGGATTCGTGGACAAGCCGCCGCCGACGAAGCAGTCGAAACCAGGGCCGTACTCGGGGTGATCGACGCCGACGAACGCGATGTCCTGAATCTCGTGAGTAACGTCCTGCCGGCGATTGCCCGAAATGGCCGTCTTGAACTTGCGCGGGAGATTGTGGAACTCCTCGCGCGGGAGGTAGTTAGCCACGATGTCATCGATGGCCGGGGTGGCGTCGATGATTTCGTCTTCCGCGACTCCCGCCACCGGCGAGCCCAAGATGACGCGGGGAACGTCGCCACAGCCCAACAGAGTATCGAGGCCCACCGCGCGCAGCTTTTCCCAGATACCCGGGACGTCCTCAATCTGAATCCAGTGCAGCTGGATGTTTTGGAGGTCCGTGAAATCCGCGGTGGAACGCGCATAATCCCGCGAGATCTCCCCCACCGTGCGCAGCTGCTGCGGGCTGACGCGACCGCCGTCGAAGCGCACGCGCATCATGAAGTACTCATCCTGCAGCTCCGCATTGCTGAGCTTGGAGGTTAGCTCGCCTCCCAGATTCTGTTTGCGCTGGGTATAAAGGCCAAGCCACTTAAAGCGCGGCGCAAGGTCCTCCGGCGGGATGGACTTAAAGCCCTGCTTGGAGTAGATATCGATGACACGCTGGCGGGCGGAGAGACCACCGTCCTCGCGCTTGATCTCCTCGTCCGCGTTAAGCGGCTTTGTACCGTCGATTTTCCATTGTCCTTCTGGCTTGCGCGTACGAGACTTGGCGGTAGGTTTCGTTGCGGTAGTCATGGCGGTGAACAATTGCCTTTCGTAGTGGTTGCCAAAAACCTACCTGTCTAACCTCAATAGACAAAGCGGTTCGGATTAATTTCACCACTCTTTACAATGTGACCTGCGACAACATCGCCAAGCTGGAAGAATCTAAATAACCCGGTTGCCGGATTTACGTTAACGCGGTTCAATAAACCCCACGCTCACGAAGTTTCAGCAGACTAATCAGTCTAATATTCATAAAAGGAATTAGAACGACTAGTATTACGACCAGTACCTGAACGATGGCTTTTAGCGTTTAGCGCTAGTCGTTCCAATATTCCGTAAAAATCTTGAGGAAAGGCCCACTACTGACATGTCGCAAGCCCCACTGAAGGTAGCCGTCATCGGCGCTGGCCCAGCAGGCATCTACGCCTCTGACATCCTGGTTAAAAAGACCGGTGGCAATGTTGAGATCGATCTCATCGAGCAGATGCCAGCTCCCTTCGGCCTGATCCGCTACGGCGTGGCGCCGGACCACCCACGCATCAAGGGCATCGTCAACTCCCTGCACCGCGTTTTGGAAACCGAGCAAATTCGCCTCATCTCCAACGTGCACATCGGCCGCGACCTCACCGTGGCTCAGCTACAGGAGCATTATGACGCAGTCGTCTTCGCAACCGGCGCTGTCGGCGACCGCAACCTCGACGTCCCAGGCGCAGACCTCGAAGGCGTCCACGGCGCAGGCGAGTTCGTTGGTTTCTACGATGGCAACCCACGCTTCAACCGCGAGTGGGATCTCAGCGCAAAGGAAGTAGCCGTCGTGGGCGTGGGCAACGTTGGACTCGACGTCGCCCGCATCTTGGCGAAGACCGGCGACGAGCTCAAGGTCACCGAAATCCCAGACAATGTTTATGACTCCCTGGCCAAGAACCAGGCTGAAACGGTCCGCGTTTTCGGCCGCCGCGGCCCCGCACAGGCTAAGTTCACTCCGCTCGAGCTCAAGGAGCTGGACCACTCCCCGACCATCAACGTTGTTGTCGACCCAGAAGACATCGACTACGACGAAGCTTCTCTCGAAGCACGTGCAAACTCTAAGTCCCAGGATCTGGTCTGCCAGACCCTCGAGGGCTACGCCATCCGCGAGCCGAAGGATGCGCCGCACACCCTGCAGATTCACCTCTTCGAGCAGCCGGTCGAAATCCTCGGCGAGAACGGCAAGGTCACCGGCATCAAGACCGAACGCACGGAGCTGACTGGTGACGGCAACGTTCGCGGCACCGGCAAGTTCACCGAGTGGCCTGTCCAGGCTGTTTACCTCGCCGTAGGCTACCGTTCCGATGCCATCGATACCGTTCCTTTCAATACCGACAAAAACGTCATCAACAACGATGGTGGCCACGTCATCGAGCAGGACGGCAGCATCGTTCCGGGCCTTTACGCCACGGGCTGGATCAAGCGTGGCCCGGTCGGACTTATTGGCAACACCAAGTCTGATGCAACGGAGACCATCGGTATGTTGCTCGAGGACGCCGAGGCTGGCAAGCTTTCCCACTCCTCCGACGAGGACATCACCGCAACCTTGTCCGAAGCAGGCATCGAGTTCCTGACCTGGGATGGTTGGAAGAACCTCGACGCTGCCGAGCGTGCGCTTGGTGAGGCAGAAGGCCGCGAGCGCAAGAAGTACGTCGAGTGGGAGGACATGGTTACCCACTCCCGCGGCTAATTTTCCCGCATAAAAGCGCCAGCATTGTGCTGGCGCTTTTTGTGTTTTGCGGCGCGGCCACGCCCTGCGGCTCGGCTAGGGCGGCGCTCACCCGCGGCTCAGCCTCCGCGAATGTACCGTTTCTTGCAAATAGGCCGGCAAAGCTAGCCTGTTTGGGTTCACTATTTACAGGAAACGGTACACGCAGAAAGGCGGCCTGCGCGAAGGCACCGGCACGGGAAAGCGCCTAAGCGCGGATAATGCCGAGAACCTTCTCCACGATGGCATCGACCTCATCAGCAGTCTTTGCCTCGACGTTCAGGCGCAACAGCGGCTCAGTGTTGGAAGCACGCACGTTGAACCACGCATCGGTGCCCTTCAGCTCCACGGTCACGCCGTCGAGCTCATCGACGGACTCAATCTCCTCAGCCAAACCGTCGAGCACTGCCTGCGTAGCAGCGTTCTGATCCTCCACGGTGGAGTTAATCTCACCAGAAGCTTCATAACGCGAGTACTGCGCCATGAGTTCAGAAAGCGGCTTATCGGATTCGCCCAACGCAGCTAGCACGTGCATCGCAGCGAGCATGCCCGAGTCCGCGTTCCAGAACTCCTGGAAGTAGTAGTGCGCAGAGTGCTCACCGCCGAAGGCAGCCTTCTCCTTGGCCATCTGGGCCTTGATGAAGGAGTGACCCACGCGGGTACGCACAGCCTTGCCGCCGTTTTCAGCGATAAGCTCCGGGACCGTCTTGGAGGTAATCAGGTTGTGAATGATGGTCGAGCCTGGGAACTTCTTGAGGTAGCGCTCCGCGACAAGTGCACAGATAGCAGAAGGCGAAACTGCATCGCCGTTTTCATCGACCACGAAGCAGCGATCGGCGTCGCCATCGAAGGCGAGTCCGATGTCTGCCTTCTGCTCCTTCACAAAGGCCTGCAGGTCCACGAGGTTCTTCGGGTCCAAAGGATTAGCCTCGTGATTCGGGAAGGTGCCATCTAGCTCGAAGAATAGCTCGCGCACGTCAAAAGGAAGGCCCTCGAAGACCGCCGGAACCGTGTGTCCGCCCATACCGTTTGCTGCATCCACGGCTACAACGAGCGGGCGGGAAGACTCCAGCGGAACCAAAGAGCGCAAGAAGTTTGCGTAGTCAGGCAGGACCTCACGCTCGGAGACGGAACCTGCGGCGCCGTCGTAGGCTGGAACACCATCTACGAGCATGTCCTTGATTGCTTCCAGGCCGGTCTCCTGGCCCACCGGGACAGCACCAGCGCGACAAAGCTTGATGCCGTTGTACTTGGCTGGGTTATGCGAGGCGGTAAACATCGCACCGGCGCATTCCATGGAGCCTGCTGCAAAGTAGAGCTCATCAGTGGAGGTCAAGTTCAACTTCACCACGTCTAGGCCCTGCGAAGCTACGCCTTCAGCAAAGGCAGCAGACAACGCCGGCGAAGAAGGACGCATATCGTGGCCCACAGCCACCGTCTTCTCGCCTTCTTCGCGCAAAATAGCGGCGAAAGCAGCACCAGTGTCGCGGACGAAATTCTCATCAATGTCTTCACCCACGACGCCACGGACGTCATAGGCCTTAATAACGGCGTTTAGCTGTTCACGAGTACGCATAACCTGCAATAGTACTCTTCCCCCAGCCCCAAATACTGGAGCCGTGGCCTAAAACTAGTCCTCTTTCAAGCGATGGCGGCCACCCGCGGCGGATTCGGAGGCGTCCTGAGTCAGGGCGTCGTCAGGCACGACGCTCAAGTGTGCCCGGCGGCGCTGCTTGGCCTCGCTTACGCGGCGCGTGCGGAAGACCGGGTGGTTGGAGCTATCAGGATCGGCGCCATCAAAGTTGGCGGCGTAGTCGATCGGGTCTTGGCCGGAGCCCGAACCATCCTCAACTAGCCCGGTGGTGACGCGCCCGCCCTCGCGAACTGCCTCGGCCAGAGCCATGAGGTCGTCTTCTTCCTCAAGCTCAATGCGGTCCACGCGCACCATCTCCCAGCCGATGGGAGCGGTGATGCGGGAGCTGTGCTTTTCGCACAAGTCCCAGCTATGCGGATCAGTCTCCTCCGCGAGCGGGCCTACGACGGCCGTCTGCTGTGAATACGCGTAGGTCAAAGTTGCCACGGCGGGTTTGCCGCAGCCTGGACGAGAGCAATGACGAGAATGATTCACGGCAATGAGTCTAAACCTTTAGTTGAGATTTGAATAGTCGAAACTCGGCGCGCCCCGCACGAAAATGGTCATGTGAAACCTTAAAATCACGGGCATGACCATGCGCCGCCCCCACACTCGTCCGTTCCGCGACCGCCGCGGAAGGGGCATGCACGGACCGCTTTTGCCACAATCGACGCCGCGGTTCCGTAGCAAGAGCGAGCGCTTCGACATGGCCGTGCTCGAGGCCTATGCCCCCATCCAGAATGCTTTTGCAGAACAGCTCGCCGGATTGGACTTGGCGGTGGACACGGTTCCACGCATGCGGCTTTCTGCTGATATGACGGTCCTGCCGGAAGAGATCATCTCCGACGGCCCTGTACCCTTAGGCCGGGTTGTCCCCGCTGGCGTTGATACTGCCGGCCACCCAACACGTGCCCGCATGGTAATTTTCCGGATGCCCATCGAGGAGCGTGTCGAAACATCTAGCGAACGCGCCGAGCTACTCGGCACGGTTCTAACTGCGTTGGTGGCCAATTACCTCAACCTTGATCCACAGGACGTTGATCCTCGGTTTAGCTGGTAAGCAAAAATCCTCCACCACAATCCACACCCTAGCGCCAGATGACACTAAACATAGATAGAGGTGAAGGATTTAAGAAGAAAGGTCTCCCTAGCCGGAGGTTAACCAATCTCACGCTTGAGGCGGCGGCGTTCACGATCAGACAGTCCGCCCCAGATTCCGAAGCGCTCGTCATGCTCAAGTGCATACTCGAGACACTCATCTCGCACCGCACAAGCCTGGCAGATACGCTTGGCTTCGCGGGTGGAGCCTCCCTTTTCCGGAAAGAAGGCTTCAGGATCAGTCTGCGCGCACAGTGCCTGGTCTTGCCACTCCTGCTCGACGGCGCCAAAAAGCTCATCGAGAGACATCTCTGCGGCAGCACCGCCACGGAGAATAGCGCCATTATTTGAGTTTTTCTCCACGCTAATTCCTTTCTCCGAGGTTGGGTAGTTTCTTCTAAGTTGCACCGACCTTACACCGAAGCCAAAGTTTGGCGGAGGCGTCGCCGATGCGCTTGATTACACTGATGTTATTTCACACCGGATCACTAAATATCGTCAACCCGAAAACGGGGCCTTCCGGGGATTCTCGCCAAAAACGCAGCACACGATCCCCAACTTTCACATCCGTCACATAGATCCCCCTCTGGGGGTAAGTCCTGGGGGTACTATATGTAGTGGTGCTTCATATTCCTGTGAACAATTCCAAGGTTTGATCGGCGTGTCGCCACCATCTAAGCCGATCTGCTGGATCTCTGCGCGCACAAGCTACCCAGCAACCAAAACCGTAAAAGACCAGCTAAAACGCGAAAACTCCCACCACCTGCGCCCCCTTAAAAGGAAACGGGTCATGGGAGAGATAACTTAAATGTCTGCCTTTTTAAGCGTCAGAGCTGAAGCGGACGCCGGCATCCGGAATCTGCACGCCTGGGAAGACACGCATGCCTCCCTTGAGTTCACAGCGGGCGCCGATGACAGCCCCCTCACCAATGACGCAGTTGTCGATGTGTGCGTTGGCACCGATATGCGCGCCCGAAGCGATAATCGAGTTGCTGATGATTGCCCCCGGCTCGATGGTCACGCCGTCAAAGACAACAGTGCCGTCCAGACGCGAACCTGCACCAACCTCGGAGCCGCGGCCAATCGCGGTGCCAGAAAGCAACAACACACCGCCGGCGATTCCCGCAGACTCATCGACGATGGACTCACCGGTGTGGCCTTCCAACAGCGGCGAATGAGCAATGCCGCGAACCAAGTCAGAAGAACCGCGCACGAAGTCATCTGGGCGGCCCATATCGCGCCAGTAGGAGTTGTCGACGTGGCCTACCACCAAGCGGCCGGACTCCAACAGGCTCGGGAAGGTCTCACGCTCAACGGAGACCACGCGGTCAGCCGGAATGGTCTCAATGACTTTCCGCTTGAACGTGTAGCAGCCAGCGTTAATTTGGTTCGTTGGCGGGTCCTCGGTCTTTTCCAAAAACGCCGTCACGCGGCCGTTGCTGTCAGTCGGAACGCAGCCGAAGGCGCGCGGGTCTGCCACGTTAAGCAGGTGCATGGTAACGTCCGCATCTTTTTCGTGGTGGGTCTGCAAGATGCCACCCAGGTCCATACCGGAGAGAACATCGCCGTTGAAGACCATCACGGTATCGTGGCGCAATTTGTCGTAGACGTTGCGGATGCCACCGCCGGTACCCAGCGCGGTCTCTTCTACTACGTATTCGATTTCCAAGCCCATATCGGAACCGTCACCGAAGTACTCTTCGAAGACCTCTGCCTTAAACGACGTCGACAGCACCACGTGGGTAATGCCCGCAGCCTTGATGCGGGCAAGAAGGTGCTGGAGGAACGGATAGTTAGCAGTCGGCAACATCGGCTTTGGGGTGCCGATGGTCAGCGGGCGCAGGCGGGTTCCACGGCCACCGACGAGGATGACGGCATCGGTAGAAGCGCCCCATTGGACAGCTGCTTGACTCATAGAAGAATTCCTTATGCGAATAAATCGACGTGTTTTATCGGGGTCAGTGTATATGCCCAAGGAGCCTAGCCACTGCTGCGGCACGCTAGGGCGCTTAGAGCAAACCCGCGCAACCGCAGTCCGGCCTTGAGCGCTAGTCGGACTGGCGCTTGCCACCACTGCGGATGGCGGTCCGCTTGGAAGCGGTAGGCCGAGTCGTGGTGGGCTCGCAGCATCGCACCCGCGTGCGCCTGGGTAGAGTGCCCTTTGGCATGGGTGATGATTGCCTCAGGGCAAAAGACGTTGCTCCAGCCCGCACGACTAAAACGGTCGCCCAGATCGACGTCTTCCATGTACATGAAGTAGCGCTCGTCAAAGCCGCCGATCTGCTGGAACGCATCCCACCGCACCAAAAGGCAGGAACCCGAAAGCCAGCCCGCCTCGCGCTCAACGGACATATCGGCGTCATTGCGATAGGCACGCGACCACGGGTTGCTAGGCCAGATGGTGCCAAACAGGGCGTGGCCGATGCCGGTGGTCAATGTGGGGATCGCACGCGCGGAAGGATAATACGAGCCATCCGGTTCCACGATGCGCGGGCCTACGGCTGCGGCTTGTGGATTCCGGCGCGCGCACTCCACCAACTTATCCAAAGCTCCAGGAGTAAAAGTCACGTCTGGGTTGCTGATGAGGAAGAACTCTTCATCGACCTCACCCAGCGCGCCAGAGCTGACGAGCCGCGCGCCGGCATTCATTCCGCCGCCGTAACCGATGTTGCCGCCCGTGTCTAAAAACACAACGTCGTCACGGCCAGCAGCCGCGGCCTGCGGCACTGAATCGGTGGAGCCGTTATCCGCCAAGACCACAGCCGTGGGCCGGTTGGTTGCGCTTTCCAGCGATTTAAGGAAATCCCCGAGGTAATGGCCCGGCGAATACGTCACCGTGACCACTGCGAGGGCAGTTACGTTATCTGTGTTCACAATGCTGCTTAGCGTACCCATACTCGCTGCTAGGTTACTGCCAAGACACTACAAGCTTGACAAAAATCATGTATAGATCACGATTTCTTTATCTTCTCGCCTAAACTGTCACAAGATCAGCCCTAACTTGGCTACACGGCAAGCACCGAGAGAAGCCACCTTGCTTGCTGCCACCTTTGAACGCCACAATTAGAAAGTCCTCCACCTGTGTCTTCTGAGAAAAAGTCAGACAAGCAGCGTCGTTCCCGCGCCATCTCGCCCTCGCCCAATTCGGCGACGGCGGTAAAGCAACAGGGGTCCAAGCCCCTGAAGGCCATCATGGCATTTGTGTCGGCGGCAATCTTGGTGTTCTCTGGCGTTGGCTATGCCACCGTGGGCCGCGTGGGAGATGGCATGTCCTCTGTCTCTAACCTCGCGTTAGGCAACAAGGGTGGTTTTAAGGCAGACACCGAAGATGGCGCGATGGATATCTTGCTGGTGGGCAAGGATTCGCGCACGGATGCCAAGGGTAACCCACTATCGGAGAAGGAACTGGCGGACCTGCACGCCGGTGTGGACGAGGGCGAGGAAAACACCGACACAATCATGATCATCCGCATCCCGGATGACGGCTCCCGTGCAACTGCGGTTTCGATTCCGCGCGATACCTACGTCGACGACGGCGATTTTGGAAACACCAAGATTAACGGCGTTTTCGCCAACCACAAGACGGACAAGGTCGAAGAGCTAGAGCAAGAAAACGCCGAGGCAGAGGCTGAAGGCAAGAAGAAGCCGCATTCCGCGAAGGAGATCGAGCAGCAGGGCGTGGAGGCCGGCCGCCAGGGACTTATCAGCATGGTGCGCTCGCTCACAGACATCGACATCGATCACTACGCTGAGGTCGGCCTGCTGGGCTTCGTGCTGCTTACCGACGCCGTCGGTGGCGTCGACGTGTGCTTGAACAACGACGTCAAGGACGTCATGTCTGGCGCTGATTTCAAAAAGGGCCGCCAGACCCTCCACGGCGCCCAGGGCCTGTCCTTCGTCCGCCAGCGTTACGAGCTTCCGCGCGGCGACTTGGACCGCATCGTGCGCCAGCAGGCATATATGGCTTCCTTGGTTTCCAAGGTGCTCTCCTCTGGCACCCTAGCTAACCCGAATAAGCTCTCCAAGATTGCTGACGCAATCGAACGCTCTGTAGTCATCGATGAGGGCTGGGACGTCATGGGGTTGGTCACCCAGCTTTCGGGCTTGGCCGGCGGCAACGTCACCTTCACCACCATTCCGGTGACCTCCATCGACGGCGTGGGTGACTACGGTGAGTCCGTCGTGACCATCAACAAGCAAGAGGTCCATAAGTTTATGGATGACCTCGCCAAGACTGCGGAGCAGACGGAGGAAGCCGCGGCGTCGTCAAGCGCAGAGGCAGGCTCCAACCCTTCCGAAAAGCCAGTGGCCGATGGCATCGAGGTCAACGTGCTCAACGCGGGCAGCATCGACGGCCTGGCCTCCGGCGTTGGCACGTGGCTGACTGGCGTGGGCTACAAGGTCGGCCAGACCAGCAATGCCGAGCCGGGCTTGTACTACGAGTCCCAGGTTGTCGCCGCGGATGAGAACGATCAACGCGCCAAAGACTTGGCTGAGCAGCTCGGCGGTCTGCCGGTTACGTCCAGCCCGTCGCTGGATGAAAACACCTTTGTCGTCGTGGCTTACGACGACTACGAAGGCCCGTCCGACAAGGAAGCACAGGACGCAGAACCTACCGACACCGCACCGAGCGAGCAGGTCGGCACCCCAGGCAGCGACATGGGCGCGGCAGAGGTTGCCCCGGAAATCGACGCCGGCGGCGAGGGCCCGCGCTGCGTAAACTAAACGCCACACAAACTAAGTAATTCTCAAGCCAGGGACCTAATCCAAAAGGTTCCTGGCTTTTCTTAGGGATCGTTCCCCAATTTTTTGGCAGGTAGTTGCCATTTAATGTTAGAAAATGAGTATCCCTATCACTCACCTTCCGGGGCGCTCGGGGGCCTAGGACCGTGGTGTGAAAGCATTCCCTGCCGCGCAAAGGCTCAGTCACCTACCATGGGCGGACATGGATATGCTTCAGCACCTACTTTCCGCAGATGCCGCAGCGCCGCGCCTGACGTTCTACAACGAAGCCACCGGCGCGCGCATGGATTTTTCCGCACAGACCTTGGATAACTGGGTCTCCAAGATTGCCAACATGCTCTTAGAAGAGCTTGAGCTCGCTTCCGATTCCCTCATTTTCCTCGACCTTCCTGTTTCCTGGCAGCCCGCAGTTATCGCTTTGGGTGCCATTGCTGCCGGCGTCGACACAGCGTTCACGCGCGCCGAGCTAGACGGCGCAAGCCCCGATGTTATTTTTGCCGCGCCCGAGGGCTTTGCAGAGTTGAGCGAGGAATTCACAGGCGCCGATGTTGTGCTCGTTACCGATGATCCATTCGGGCGCGGCGTCATCGAATCTGGCGGCGAATTGCCCGCCGGCGCCATTGATTTTGGGCCCACCGTGCGTTTCTACGGTGATCAGTTCTATGGCCCCACCACCGCTTTACCGGAGCTTTATCCTGCCGCCGGCCCTGCCCAACGCGTAATGTCCGCGGGGTGGAAGGACAAGGATTCCTTTAAGAAGTTGATTCTCGAACCGCTCGCATGTGGAGGCTCCGCCGTGATTGTCGCCGGCATGTGCACTGCCGAGCGTTTAGAAGAAATCGCCGCCAACGAGAAGGTGGATCTGCGTCTTTAGCTGGCACGAACGCCATCGGCGGGGTTAATTCCCAGAAACTCCTGGAGGCGCGTGACCACGGCATGGATTTCCGCGGCGGCGAAGTGCCCGCTACGCCAAGCCGCGTGCAGGGGCACACCGCCTAGCATCTCCTCCGCGTTGCAGATGCGCAGGCCTACCGCGTCGTGAGCCTGCAGAGCACTGGAGATGGCGATTGCGCGCCCGGCTCGCGCGAGGGCGATGAGCGTAACGGTGTCCTCACACTCGACGACGTCGCCAAGCACAGCGTGGCTGCGCCCTACAAAGGCATCGAAGAACCCGCGCGAGACGCTGCGCCGGCCTGACATGGCTAGGCGATGAGTGACCAAGTCCTCCACCTCAATGCTGTCTTGGCCCGCTAGAGGGTGCTCCTTGTTTACCCACGCCCGGATAGTGGCCTCCCCCAGCGGAACGGAATCAAGCCCCTCCTTTACTGGAATTGGCGTCACCACCACATCGGCGGTGGTATCTAGCGCCTGGTACACCTCGTAGTGCTCGACCGCCAGCGTGGTCAGAAGCGGAATCTCCTCGCGCGCGTCAACGATGAAAGGCGCCAAGATCGTCGAGATGGTCGTCGGCGTTGCCGCCACCTGCAAGGCGCGCATCTCGCCGCGTTGCAGCGCCGAAACCGCCTGCGTAGCCCTGTTATTATCTGCCACCAATTGCTGGCACACGGGAATCAATGCCTTGCCCGCCTCGTTGAGACGCAGCACCCCAGCTGCGCGTTCGAAAAGCTCGAGCCCCAGCTCCTCCTCAAAGCGCCGCAGCTGGCGGCTTAGCGCTGGCTGGGTGATGCTCAATTGCTCTGCCGCGGTGGTCACGGAACCGGTGCGCGCAAGCGCCAAGAAATATTTCGCCCTCGTGTAATCCATAAATCTTCATTTAACACGAGCTATTACCAATGAGCATGGATTTGAAAAATCTTAGACATTAGACAACATGGACGAAAACCCTTCACAATAGGGTGAAATTGTTGCACCAATCACAAAAGAAGGATTGTCTGAAAACTATGACTCGTCGCCATGTTGGCACCGCCATCGCTGAATCTCTCGCAGCACACAACGTCAAGCGCGCATACCTCGTCCCAGGCGAGAGCTTCCTGCCAGTACTTGATGGGCTCTATGACAGCCCCATCGAAGCCATCGTTACCCGCCAGGAAGGCGGCGCTTCCTACATGGCAGAGGCACACGGCAAGGCCACCGGTGAGCCGGGCGTCGCAATGGTCACCCGCGGCCCAGGCGCCTCCAATGCTTTCGTTGGCATTCACACCGCCTGGCAGGATTCCACCCCGATGGTCCTCTTCGTGGGCCTTATTCCCTTCCCCGACCGTGACCGTGAGTCCTTCCAGGAGTTCGACCCAAAGGCTTGGTTTGGCACCCAGACCAAGCAGGTCTTCATCCTCGATGACCCATCCCGTGCTTCCCACGTGGTGGCCGAGGCATTCTTCCAGGCCAAGCAGGGCCGCCCAGGCCCAGTAGTGGTGGGCCTGCCGGAGGACATTCTCCACATGGACTTCGACGGGGAGATTATCCAGCCAATCAACGTGACAGACGGCGCGGTATCCCCAAGCGATATCGCCGAGCTTTCCGAGGCCCTACGCTCCGCCGAGCGCCCACTCATCTTCGCCGGCGGCCCGCGCTGGACCCCAGAGTCCGCACGCCAAATCACCGAGTTTGCAGAGACCAACCAGATTCCGGTGGTCCACGATTTCCGCGCCAGCGACCGCATCCCTTTTTCTTCCCCGGCCAACGCCGGCTGGCTGGGCTACGGCCGAGATGAGAAGGCAGCTGCGCTGCTCAAGGATTCCGACCTCGTACTCGCCGTTGGAGCAGTGCTTGGCGACGTCCCGACTGACGGCTACAAGCTGCGTCAAGGCGCAAATGACCACAACTTCTTCATCAACATCGATTCCAGCCTGCGCGGCAACTCCGCAGCCGTCACCCGCCACATCCTGGCCAGCCCGGTAGCCTTCGCCGAAGCGCTATCTGAGATCAATGCGGGCGAGGCCTCTGCTGCCCAGCAGCAGTGGTTCGCGGATGCGCACGCGGCGCAGGTGGCTTTCTCTACGGTTCAGGACGAAGCCGACTGGCGCCCGGCTCCTGAGGGAACCGCACACATCGAATCACTCATGCGCGCCATTCAGGAGCAGGCCCCAGAGGATTCCATCTACACCTTCGGCGCCGGCAATCACTGCATCTGGGCGCAGCAGTTTATGCACACCAACGTCTACCCCTCCCAGTTCAGCGTGCGCAATGGCTCGATGGGCTACTCCGTTCCAGGTGCAGTCTCCACCAAGCTGGAGTTTCCTGAGCGCACCGTCATCGCCATTGCTGGCGACGGCGAGTATTTGATGAATGGCCAAGAGCTGGCTACCGCCCTGCAGTACGGCGCTCCTTATCTGACCGTCGTGATGTCCAACGGCGAATTCGGCACCATCCGCGATCACCAAAAGAACCACTTCCCTGATCGCGTTTCCGGCACCCAGCTTTCCAACCCGGATTTCGCCGCCGTCGCCCGTGGCTTCGGCGCACACGGCGAGCTTGTCACTTCCGACGCCGAGGCAGGCCCTGCCGTCGAGCGCGCCCTGCAGGCTATGCGCGAGAAGCAGATTCCAGCAGTCATCAACGTGATTGTGGATCAAGCTCTGTCGCTGCCTGACAACGACTAAACCTGTCCCCAAACAAAGGATTTTTCAATGAGCGATACCGTTGCTACCGCTGTTGAGCGTGCGGAGGCCAAACCTGCTGGCTCCACCATGACTTGGGTCATCACCCTGTTCGGCACTGCCGTCGGCGCAGGAATTTTGTTCCTTCCACTTAACGCTGGTGGATTTGGTTTCTGGCCACTGGTCTTTGCCACGGTCTTCATCCTGCCGCTGGTCTATTTCTCGCACCGCACTTATGTCCGAATAGTCAGTGGCGCGCCCATCCACGACCACGGCAAGGACGTCCTGGAACTGGCCACGCAGTATTTTGGCCGCACCTCCGGCATCGTTATCGCCATTTTGTACTGGCTCGCTATCTTCCCCACGGTGCTGATTTACGGCATCAGCATCACCAACTCGGTCGATAGCTTCATCGTCAACCAACTGGGTGGACCTTCCATCAACCGGTGGGTACTCGCCATCCTTTGCGTGGGCATTATGACCGGCGCGTTCGCCGTGGGCCGCAAGCCCATGCTGTGGCTGGCCCAGGTGCTGGTCTATCCGCTCATCTTCGCTTTGGCAGCAACGTCCATCTACCTCATCCCACGCTGGGATTTTCAGAGCTTCCTGCACTACGACAACGGTGAAGGCGACTTTGGAATCCTCAAGGGAATCCTGCTGATTCTGCCGGTGCTTGTATTTTCCTTTTCCCACATGGCGGCACTGTCTCAGTTCGCACTAGACATGCAGCCGGCCTATGGCGAGAAGACCGCCAAGCGCGTTGACCGCACGGAGCTGCTTACCGCCATCTTGCTGGTGGTCTTTACCATGTTCTTTGTTTGGTCATGCGTCCTGGCTTTGGGCGCCGACGGTATGAATGAGGCGCTGGAACAAAACATTCCGGTACTGTCCTACTTCGCTAACGTCACCGGCACCCCGTTCATGGCCTACATGGCACCCGTTGTGGTCATGTGCGCCATCATCTCCTCCTACTTCGGCCACATGCTGGGCACCGAGGAAGGCACAGAGTACCTGCTGCGCCTAGCAGCGCCAAAGATGGCTGAGCGTATCTCGCACCGCAGCCTGCTCAACATCATTTATCTCATCACCTTCGTTGGCACTACCCTGGTGGCGGTCTATAACCCATCCATCGTGTCGATGATTTCGGTCGTCGGTGGCATCTTCGTGGCTTTCCTCGTTTACCTGGTCCCGGTCTACATGTTCAAGAAGTTCGACGCTTATTCCAAGTTCAAAAATGACCCGTGGAACTACTTCGTATTTGGCATGGGAATCGTCATTATGGCGGTTACCGTGTGGAACATGTTCTAATTCTTATCTATCACTTCTTAAAAGTCGCTTTAAAGTTAGGAGTTTTAAAACCATATGCTTCGCTCTGATCTCAACAAGTTCCCTGATTACAAGCCCGGCAAGTCCGACGGCGACAAGCTGAAGCTCTCCTCCAACGAAATCCCTAACCCGCCGCTTCCCTCCGTGCTCGAGGCAATGACGCGGGCGGCAGCGGAGACCAACCGCTACCAGATCGATGGCTGCCCAGAACTGACCACCGAGCTTTCTAAGTACCTGGGCGTTCCTGAAGATCACCTCACCATCGCGGCGGGCGCCTCGGCCATCGTTCAGCAGGCCATCGGAATGTCCTGCCACACTGGTGACGAAGTAATCTTCCCGTGGCGCAGCTTCGAGGCTTACCCGCTCTACGTGCGCATGGCCGGCGCGGAACCAGTGATGACTCCGCTTACCGAGGACGACCGCTTGGGCTTGGATGCCGTAATTAAGGCCATCACGGACAAGACCCGCGTCATCATCCTCTGCAACCCGAATAACCCAACCGGCACCACCATCACCAAGGGCGAGTTCCGTGACTTCATGGAGCGGGTTCCGAAGGACATCGTGGTTATCCTCGATGAGGCTTACTGGGAGTACAACGACGCGGAGGATACCCCGGACTCTGCCGAGGAGATTTTCAACTACCCGAACCTGGTGGGCGCCCGCACCTTCTCCAAGGCCTTCGGCCTTGCCGGTGCACGCGTGGGTTACGGCATCGCCTCCCCGGAGCTCATCCACGGCCTCAAGCTAATGACCATGCCGCTAACGGTTACCTACATGGCAGAAAAGGCTGCCATCGCAGCGCTTAACTCGGCAGAGGAGCTGCTTGCCCGCGTCGAAGAGACCAAGGTGCAGCGCGAGCGCGTAGCAGAGGCAATTGGCGCGCGCCCTTCCAAGGGCAACTTCGTTTGGATTCCACGCGGCGACGCCGAAGAGGTTGAACGCAAGCTTTCCGACGAAGGCGTCATCATTCGCCGCTACCTGGATGAAGGCGTTCGCGTTTCCATTACAACTGAGGAAGAAACAAACATCTTCTTGGCCGCCTGGGAGCGTGCGGGCATTCGCCCATACGGCGAATAATCGCCTTCTATCCCATCGCCCTTTCCCTACTTAGACGGCGGTTGCTCACCTGGAACCGTCGGCAGGAAATCTGCCAATAACGCCGCCAAACCCGTTTGAAACGGATCTTCCGCAAACGGGTTGGCGGCTTTTTGCTCTTTAGTTGCCGCAGCCGAAAGTTTTTCTTGCCATGCAGCACGAGCGCTGCGCAGATGCGGTGCTTCTATATCACCGTCTTCGGGAACCTCGAAGATTTCTTGGGGAGCATTGGCGTCGAAGGCGGAGCCGTAGATGAAGGACTCCAGCATGATGATCCGCGGCAGAATCTGCGCGGATTCGACGCCGGCAAATGCCAGTACCTCAGCTAATTTTTCGTACATTTTCACTGCCCGTGGAGCACCGGACACGGGGGTAGAAGCAATGACCTCCACCAGCGGATAGTGCCGCGCGAATACATCGCGGTAGGAACGCGCCCAGACCTCTAATGCGTAACGCACGCTCACCTCGCCCGCTAAGGCGGCGTCGAGAAGCGATGCGTCTACCTGCGCCATAACCGCATCCTCTACAAGGATGAGCAGCTCATGTTTGTTAAGTACATGGTTGTACAACGCACTCGGCCCCACCCCCACTTCGCAGGCAATTCGGGCCATTGTGAGTTTGGCATAGCCACTTTCCTCCACAATTTTTAAAGCGGCCTCGGCAATTTTCTCACGGTTTACCAGCGCCTTTGGTGGCCGACCTTTAGCGCGCGAAAAATTCATGGCTCAAACCTCTATCCAGAGTCACATTGATTCCTGTACAGTGACACGCAACACAAAATGAATGTTGTTCATTTTGCGCTGAGCTTTCAAACAATTTTCCCATAGACGTTTCCTCTGCACCGCGTAGAGGAAGATGTTCACCACTTCGCACAGGAGAACCCACCATGTTGTCATTATTTAGCAACGAATCCAACACCAACCCGGTCCTCGAGCGCGACGTTGTCGTCATCGGCGCGGGCCCTGCCGGCCTCATGGCAGCACGCACGCTGAAGAAGAAGGGCCTTTCCGTCGCAGTCTTGGAAGCCCGCGACCGCGTCGGCGGCCGTACTTGGAATGGCAAGGTCAAGGATGCCGAGGGTGTCGAGCACTTCGTGGAGCTGGGCGGACAGTGGATTTCCCCGGATCAGACGCGGCTCATCGAGCTCGTTGATGAGCTAGGACTCGAAACCTTCCAGCGCTACCGCGAGGGCAAGTCCATCTACGTTGCCCCAGACGGCACCCGCCACGAGTACGAGGGCACCGTCTTCCCCGCTTCCGAGAAGACCATCGCGGAGATGGACCGCCTCATCAAGATCATGGATGACCTCGCAGCCGAAATGGACCCGGCGCGCCCCTGGGCACACCCGCGTGCGAAGGAGCTGGACTCCATCTCCTTCCGCAAGTGGCTCGAAGGCTTGTCTGATGACCCGGAGGCAATCGACAACGTCTCCATTTACGTCGCCTCGGGCATGCTCACAAAGCCTTCTTATGCTTTCTCCACGCTTCAGACAGTCCTGATGGCTGCTTCCGCGGGTTCCTTCTCCAACTTGGTCGACGAGGACTTCATCCTGGACCGCCGCGTGGTCGGCGGCATGCAGTCCGTGTCTCTAACCATAGCCGAAGAGCTAGGCGAGGATGTTTACCTCGGCACCCCGGTGCGCGAACTGCACTGGGCCGAGGTTGACCCAACCACCGCTGATGACCTCAACAAGGTCGCAGCCGACGTTCGCAACGGCGTGCCGAACAACGGCGAGGCCCGCGAGGTCATCGCCTACTCCGAGAAGGTCACCGTGAAGGCGCGCTACGCCGTGCTCGCGGTTCCACCAAACCTGTACAACCGCATCTCCTTCGTTCCGCCGCTGCCACGAGACCAGCAGATCGTGCACCAGCACATCTCCATGGGCTTGGTCATCAAGGTCCACGCCATCTACGACAAGCCTTTCTGGCGCGAAGAGGGTCTTTCCGGCACCGGCTTCGGCGGCGGCCGTTTGGTTCAGGAGGTCTACGACAACACCAACTACGGCAAGAGCTTTGCTGCCTCCGCCGAGGGCGAAGAAGACCAGTACGGCACCTTGGTTGGCTTCGTCTCCGACGTTTATGCCGAGGAAATGTGGCACCTGCCAGAAGAAGAGCGCAAGGAGCGCATACTTTCTGCCATGGCGGACTACCTGGGCCCGAAGACCAAGGAGCCAATCGCGTTTTACCTCTCCGACATGGCCGCTGAGGAGTGGACCCGCGGCGCCTACGCCACCTCTTATGACCTAGGCGGCCTATCCCGCTGGGGCCACCTGCAGAACGAGCCGACCGGCTCCATCTACTACGCCTGCTCCGACATCGCGGCCGAGGGCTACCAGCACGTCGACGGCGCTATCCGCCAGGGCGAGCTCGTCGCCCAGAAGATTGCGGATAAGGGTTAAGTATTGTCTGCTTCTGATTTTGATCGTCGCGCAGCCACCGGACATATCTTGGTGGGCTACGTTGCTACGGACTACGGCAAGGACGCGCTCCGCTTGGGCATCGCCCTTGCTAAGACCCGCAACGTCAACCTTGAGATCGTCATGGCCGCGCCGGCCAATAATTCCCTCTCCGGTGTCTACCCGCACGACCGCGGATACAGTTCCATCCTGGAAGAACAGATTGCAGGTTGGTTACAGGAGGCGCTGGGCGAAGTCCCCAGTGACATCCGCGCCACCGCCCGAATCGTCCCCGGCGAGTCTGAAGCCGAAGCGCTCAATCGCGCGGCGGAAGAACTGGACTGCGACATGATCGTGGTTGGTGCGCGCAAGGGCGGCCTTTTCGGCCGCTTCCAAATGGGTACTGCGGTCAACACGTTGTTGCACTCCGGTACTGTCCCTATCGCTCTCGCGCCACACGGCTACTCCTACCCCGGCCCGATTAGCCGCATCACCGCCATGTTTGGTCCGCGCCCAGGCACCACGGATGTCATCGCGATTGGTTTGGACCGCGCGCGGCGCCGTCGCATTCCGCTGCGCCTGCTTTCGCTCGTGCTACCTGGCGAGTCCGATCTGCATGGCCTCGGCACCGACGTTCCCAATGCGGTACGCGCTTATGCCAACCGCAAGCTGGGCGATATCGCCGAAGAAATGCTCTCGGCTGGTTACGCCACAACCGACGTCGCCACTGGGCGCGACGTCGAAGCAGCAATGGAAAACGTCACCTGGCAAGACGGAGAGCTCGCCGTGGTTGGCTCTTCTCGCCTCGCGGTTCCCGGCCGGCTCTTCTTGGGTGGCACGGCGTCGCGAATGCTGCGCTCCATCCCTGTCCCTATGGTCGTCGTACCAGCCGGCTACATGCACGCCGGCGCCGAACACGAAGCGATCTAGCAGGCGCTTTCGCCCAAATCGCTTCCTACCACCAGACCGTATTTCCTAGTTCTTTTTGAAAGGCGGTGAGTAGTCATGACTAGTGCCACTCCTGCACCACCGATTCAGCCCACGCCGGGCAGCGGCGATAACATCGCCTCCACCAAAGGCCTGGCTACCGGACGCGTCGGCTTACTCGGCGCAGTCGTCATCGGCATCAGCTGCATCGCGCCGACCTATACGCTGACTTCCGGACTTGGCCCCACCATTTCCGCGGTGGGCGAGTTTGTTCCGGCGGTCCTCCTTTTGGGATTCATCCCGATGCTCCTGGTGGCCTTTACCTACCGTGAGCTCAACAATGCGGTTCCGGATTCCGGTACCTCGTTTACTTGGGCCACCAAAGCCTTTGGCCCCTGGGTGGGCTGGATGGGCGGATGGGGCCTTATTACTGCCACCATCCTGGTGCTTTCGAACCTTGCCGCAGTCGCTGTGGACTTCTTCTATCTCTTCCTTGCTCAGATATCAGGCCGCCCCGAAATTGCAGACCTGACGCGCAATCTCTGGATTAATATCCCCACCACGATGGTCTTCATCGCGATCGCAGCCTGGGTTTCCTATCGTGGCCTAGATTCCACGCAGAAGTTGCAATACGTGCTGGTTGCCATCCAGATAATGGCCATTGTGGTCTTTGACATCGTGGCCATCGTGCGCGCTTATAAGGGCGGCGGATTCGACTTCACCCCGATTTCAGTTTCATGGTTTAATCCGCTGGAAATCGGCAACTTCTCCCTCATCGCGGCCGGCATTTCCTTGTCCATCTTCATGTTCTGGGGCTGGGACGTCACGCTGACGATGAACGAGGAAACGAAGGACCCAGAAAAGACTCCGGGGCGCGCTGCAACCATCACGGTCTTGGTCATCATCAGCCTCTACATTCTGACTGCCTTGGCCGTCATCACGTGGGCAGGAACGGGTGATGAAGGCCTGGGTGCCGGCACCCCGGAGAACCAGGAATCGATCTTCGCCGCGCTCTCCTCCCCTGTGCTGGGCTCGGCCGCCCTGCTTATCTATGTCGCTGTGCTCTCCAGTTCCTTCGCCTCGCTGCAGTCCACGATGGTGGGCCCCGCCCGTACGCTGCTGGCGATGGGATACTACAAGGCGTTGCCGCCGGTCTTTTCCAAGATCAGCCCCAAGTTCCGCACGCCGTCTACGGCCACGATTGCCTCCGCTATTGCAGCGGGCGGTTTCTACACGGTCACGCGCATCCTTTCTGAGAACGCTCTGTGGGACACCATCTCTGCCCTCGGATTGATGATCTGCTTCTACTACGGCATCACCGCCGTGGCCTGCATTTGGTACTTCCGCCACGAGCTTTTCAGCAGCGTACACAACATCATCTTCAAGTTCGTCTTCCCCCTGCTGGGTGGCGGCTTCTTGCTGCTGATGTTCTTTACCACCGCATTCGATTCGCTTAGCCCGGAATACGGTTCTGGCTCCTCAATTTTCGGAGTGGGCACCGTCTTCGTGCTGGGCATGGGAATTCTGTTGCTCGGCGCCGTATTAATGCTGTTCACGCGCTTTGCCCATCCGGATTTCTTCAAGGGCCGCACATTGAAGCGGATAACGTCCGGCGAAGACTCTCAATTGCCGCTAGTTTAGAGGCTAGCCCTATTTCAACCTAGTTCACTATTAGGCTCTAAAAAGAGCTGGATCACACAACAAGGAGTATTAATGTCTAACACTTACCGAGTTCAGAACCCTGCTACTGACGAGATCGTCGAGACCTTCGACTCCGCCACCGACGCCGAGGTAGAAGGCGCACTGGCGAAGGCCGCCGCAGCCTACCGCGAGTGGAGCGCGCGCCCGATGTCCGAGCGCGCGGAAATCGTTGCTCGCGCAGCACACCTCTTTGCGGAGCGCAAGGAGGAGCTGGCCAAGATTGCCGCGGAAGAGATGGGCAAGCCTATCTCCGAAGGCATCGAGGAAGCAGAGTTCTCAGCGGCCATCATCAAGTACTACGCCGATAACGGCGAGGAGTTCACCAAGGATCAGCCGATTCCGGCTTCTGCCAATGGCACTGCGGTAATCCGCCGCCTGCCCATCGGCCCGCTGCTTGGCATCATGCCGTGGAACTTCCCCTACTACCAGATTGCCCGCTTCGTGGGCCCGAACCTGGTCCTCGGCAACACCATCGTCCTAAAGGATGCAGAAATCTGCCCTCGCTCCGCACTCGCCGTGCAGAAGATCATGGATGACGCCGGCATTCCGGAAGGCGTGTACAACAACATCTTCGCCACCCACGATCAGATTTCCACCATCATCGCGGATCCACGCATCCAGGGAGTTTCCCTGACTGGCTCCGAGCGCGCCGGCGCCATCGTGGGTGCCCAGGCAGGCCAAAACCTGAAGAAGGCAGTGCTCGAGCTCGGTGGATCCGATCCTTACATTCTTCTCGATACCGACGACGTCAAGGAAGCAGCCAAGCTGGCGTGGACGACCCGCATGTACAATACGGGCCAGGCCTGCAACTCCAACAAGCGCATGATTGTCATGGAGGACATCTACGAGGAGTTCGTGGCTGAGCTGACCAAGCTCGCACAGGCAGCAAAGGCAGCGCCTGCCGACGCCCAGGGCGAAGGCACCTACTCCTGCCTGTCCTCGCGTGCGGCTGCGGAGACCCTGCACGATCAGATTCAGCGCGCGGTGAAGGAAGGCGCTTCCTTGCGCGCTGGCGGCGAGCTGGCGGACAAGGGTGCTTTCATCTCCCCCGCCGTTATCACCGACATTCCAGTCGGCTCTGACATCTACTACGAGGAGTTCTTCGGCCCAGTTGCTGTGGTCTACAAGGTTTCCTCCGACGAGGAAGCGCTCGAGCTGGCTAACAACACCCAGTTCGGCCTGGGCGGCACCGTCTTTTCCAAGGACACCGAGCGCGCAGCCGCCATCTCTCGCCGCCTCGAGGTGGGCATGGCCAACGTCAACACCCCGGCCGGTGAGGGCGAAGAGCTGCCTTTCGGCGGCGTGAAGCGCTCTGGCTTCGGCCGTGAGCTCGGCCCATTGGGTATGGACGAGTTCGTCAACAAGCAGATGTACTACGTCGAGAACTAATCTCGACGCAGAGAATCACCCCAATATAAAAACTGGGTTAAGTAGCAAAAAAGTATGTCCGGTCGGCGTGTCGTCGGCCGGTCTTTTTGTTAGCGTCGGACCTGACCCCTGTTTGGCCACAGGGCTTTTAATGCTGACCAGGCTCCTAATCCACCGTCGAGTACTACGCATAGTGGTGGTTGCAGCTTTGAAAGCAGTTTTTGTAGGCGGGCCTGCCCCCTGTACAAACCGGACATCGCGGTCGATTCTTAGACATGAAGGCAAATCAAACCGCACTTGCTAGCACAGGTACGGTTCAAACCCCGGGATTGGTCGAAATCCACCCCGATATATTGCCTGCCGGAATATACACGCAGCTTTTAGCAATTGTGACCAGCAGACTTCAAGATTTCGTCCGCATCCCCTTTTGACCCTTAACCCGCCGCAGACAACAGCGAAGGCCGCGGGATCACCAAACGCCCGCCTTCTACTTGGAAAGAAATAGAAGACGGGCGTTTCGCTTGGTGGTGAAGCTAGTGGCAACCGGGATTAACCGGCTGCCTTAAGCAGTAGCTTCGGCTGCTCGTAGGGAGATTTCTCAGCGAGAGATTACTTGCTAGAACCACCGTTGGAGGAACCGCCGTTGGAGGAACCATCGGAAGCATCGTCAGAAGAACCGTTGGAGGAAGAGGAGTTCTTCGGGGAGCAAGCATCTGCCAGCAGGCCGATAGCCAGTGCACCAGCGGCAACCAGAGCGACACCGCCAGCAACCTTGCCAGCTGACTCGCCGTACTTACCGAACTGAGCGTTGATGCCAGCAACCTGCTTAGCAATAGCCGGGTTGTAGATACCCAGCTGCTTCTGCAGTTCGATGTTGGCCTTGCCAATCTGGCCGGAAATCTGCTCGATGAACGGGGACAGACCCGGAACCTTGATCTGGGAAGCCATGCCAACCGGAATCAGGAACAGCAGCGGCAGGCCTACAGCCAGGCCAGCTGGGATACAACGACCCAGGTCAACGCTGGAAGAACCGTTGGAAGAACCGTTGGAAGAACCGTCGGAGGAACCGTCGGAGGAACCGTCAGAAGAGCCATCCGAGCTGCCTGGGTTCTTACCGGGGTCAGTACCAGGGTCGGTGTTCGGCTCGGTGACGGTCACGGTGATGCTGTCGATTTCCTCGCCGGAGCCATCGCGGACGATGACGGTTACGGTATCGCCTGGCTTGGCGTCTGGCTTGATGGTGACGATGACATCGCCGTTCTCTTCCAAGGTCGCGGAACCTGGGCCGGTGGCCTCATCGAGCTTGGCACCTGCCGGTACCTTGCCGCCGGCATTTGGAACCTTCACGGCGCTACCAGCCGGGGCCTTCGCATCGTTCCAAGACGGTGTATCCGGGGTTTCCGGAGTATCGCCGGAGGTATCCAGGGTGAACGTTGCCGCAATGGTGTCAGCCACTGCCCCATCCGGGTAGGTGATGACTACCGGAACAACGAGTTCGAGATCATCCGGAGTTGCCGTGCCCGCCTTCGGCGCGATAACCGTCAGCTTGCCGGTGGCTTCATCGATGCTTACGTTCCAACCACCTTGGCCGGCCCAATCAGCAGGAATCTTATAGGTCGTGCCGCTCGGAGCATCATCAGAACCGTACCGAACTTCAGCAGAACCAGTCTCACCGGATGCAACCTTTACGGGTTTGGAATAAGCAGGTTCGTAATCCGTGACGTCGGCAGGCGCAGGCTCAACAACCGTGACAACAACTTCTACCTCATCAGTAGAGCCGTCTGGATAAGTCACGGTCACCGGAATGGTGATGATATCACCCGGGGTTGCATCCTCCGGGACCTTGACAGTCAGTTCACCCGTTGCTGGGTCAACGCTCGCGTTCAGATCCGTGGTGGAGAACTTAGTGCCCTCAGGAAGTACCGTATCGCCGGTTTGTGGGACCTTGACCTCGCTACCCGGCTCGACGTCTACCGGCGGGTATGCCGGGCTATTTGCGTCTGCCAGCGGTTGCTGCGGATCCTTGACCACGATGTGGAATTCGCTGGTCGAAGATACGCCATTCACCGTTGCTTTAACAGTCACGGTGTAGTCGCCAGCCTTGGTTGGCTTGCCAGAAATCTGGCCGGTGGCCGGATCATAGGTCACGCCATCCGGCAGGCCGGTGACGGTGACGTCTGCTTCCTCGTTATCAACCACGACGTTGATTGGCAGCATCGTCGTATTGGTTGCAACATCCACGTCAGCGATAGGTGCAATCACCGGTGCCGTGACCGAATCCGTTGGGTCGGTCGGATCCGTCGGATCCGTTGGGTCGGTCGGATCCGTTGGGTCGGTCGGATCGGTCGGGTCGGTCGGGTCGGTCGGGTCGGTCGGATCCGTCGGCGCGGCTGCGACGACGTCGATGATGAACGTCGTGGTGGACTTGTTTCCAGCGGCGTCGGTTGCCGTGATAGTAACCTCGCTGTGGCCGAGGGCGCTCGGCTTGCCGCTGATGGTGCCGGTAGCTGGGTCAAATTCGACGCCAGTAGGCAGGCCGGTTGCGCTCAGCGTTGCTGCTGGGTCATCGCTGTGAACGGTGACTTCAGTGACGTCTTCGCCCAGCTTCACGGTCTGATCCGAAATCGGGTCAAGCTTCGGCGCGCTGGTATCGGCCGGCTCACGGACCACGATGGTGAAGGTTTCGTCGGTGGCATTGCCGCTGGCATCGGTGACCGTCACGGTGACCTCGTAGGTGCCCGGCTTGGTCGGGGTGCCGGTGATGGTGGCAACGCCGTCAACGGTCTCAAGCTTCACGCCATCCGGCAGACCGGAGGCCGTTACCTTATCCGTGTCCGAATCAGAAGAGACCCGAATCGTTTCAATCGGCGTATTGGCATCGACAGCCTGATCTGCAATCGGATCCACCTGCGGACCGGTTGCATCCTTTACGGTGATGGTCAGCTTCTTTTCGGTAGTATTGCCTGCCGCATCGGTGGCGGTCACCGTCACTTCATAGGTGCCCGGAGTAGTTGGCACACCGGAAATCTCGCCGGTGGACGCGAAGAACCGAACGCCATAAGGCAAGCCAGTCACGGTCAGGGTAGCCTGCGGGTCATCCGAGGTGATGTGAATCGGGTCAAGCTCGGTGTCTTCCGTGACGGTCCGATCGGCGACGCCGTCTAAGGAAGGCCCCTCAGAATCGACCACGGTGATCGTGAACTTCTCGACGGAAGACTTACCGTCGGCGTCAGTGGCCGTTACGGTGACCACGATGGGGAAGTCACCCGCGCGGGTTGGAGTACCCGAAATCGTATTGGTATTGGTGTCGTAAGTAACGCCGTCCGGCAGCCCGGTCACGGTGATCGTCGTAGAAATCGACGGATCCGTCACGGTTGGCTTAATCTCCGTAATCGCTTCCCCTAGCGGCACCTTCTGATCCGAAATTGGTTCCAGAACCGGCGCTCCAGGGTCGACGACGGTGATGGTGAAGGTCTCCTTGGTCGTGTTGCCCGCGGCATCGGTGACAACCACGGTCACGGGGTGCTCACCAGCGGTGGTTGGCGTGCCAGAGATGGTCCGGGTTTCTGGGTCGAAGCTGAGACCAGCAGGCAGGCCGATGACCGTCACGGTGTCGCTCGGATCGTCGCTGAGTACCTTGACAGGAGTGATGGCATCGCCCTTGTCTACTTCTTGATCGGCGATGGGCTCGACCTTCGGAGCAGTGGAATCGCTGACCGTGATGGTGAAGTCAACGTAGGAGGTGTTTCCGGCTACATCGGTTGCCAGGACGCGCACTGGGTAGGTGCCCGCGGTGGTTGGCGTGCCAGAAATCGTGTTGGTAGCGGCGTCATACTGAACGCCCTCTGGCAGGCCGACTACGGAAATCTTGGCATCAGGGTCATCCGCCTTGACAACGATATCTTTAATGGCGCTGCCGGCAGCAACGTCTTGGTCACTGATCTCGTCCAGCTTTGGCCCCTGGGCATCGGTGACGGTGATGGTCGAGGTATCGATAGCCTTGTTGCCCGCTTCGTCGACCGCGGTCACGGTCACGGTGTAGGTGCCCGGCTTGGTCGGGGTACCGGTGATTAGTCCCGCCTCTGGGTCAAAAGTCATGCCATCAGGTAGGCCTTCAACCGTTACCTTCGCAGAAGGATCATCTACGCGCACTGGAATCGGGTTGGCCTCAGATCCCGCAGCGACCGTGCTATCGGGCAGCGGCTGGATGACTGGTGCACCGGCGTCATTGACGTTGATGTTGAAGACTTCTTCGGTGGTATTGCCAGCGTCGTCCTTAGCGGTGATCGTCACTGGGTAGCTTCCCGGCTTAGTCGGGGTGCCCTCAATCTGCTTGGTATCGGGGTTATAGCTCAAACCCTCAGGCAAGCCAGTGACTGTCAAGGAGGTCACCGCAACGTTGTCCTCAGCGGTGATCTCAATTGGCGTGATCGAGGAATCCGCGGGAACGGTAGGATCCGAAATCGGCGCGATCTGCGGCGCGGTCTTATCGGAGACGGTGATGACAAAATCAACGGGCTGCGAGGTATTGCCGGCGGCATCGGTAGCCGTGACCTTAATGGTGTAGGTTCCCGGCTTCTCTGGGCGGCCGGTAAAGGTGTTGGTCACGGGGTCGAAGCTAACCCCCTTCGGCAGGGTCTCCGGATCAACCTGGACGGTAGCATCCGGATCATTTACCGAGACCACGACCGGCTTAATCGTCTCGTTCAGAGCGATATCCTGCTTCTCAATCGGATCGATGACCGGGGCGGTCTTGTCTTCGACGGTGATGGTGAACGGTTCGTGGGACACGTTGCCCGCTGCATCAGTTGCCGCAATAACGACATCATAGGTACCCGGCTTAGTCGGGGTGCCCTCGATCTTCTTGGTATCCGGGTTGTAGCTCAAGCCCTCAGGCAGACCCGTGACTTCAATCTCCGCCTTCGGATCATCGGTAGCGACCGGAATCTCAGTGATTGGCTTATCCTCCGGGACGCTGACGCTGTCCACCGGAGTGATGGCAGGCGCCGTTGCATCGTTAACCGCAATGACGAAGGTCTGAGTCGTTGTATTGCCCGCAGCATCGGAAACCGTGACGGTTACTACGGAAGAGCCGGTTTCCTTCGGGGTGCCGGAGATTTTCTTGGTCGCGGGATCGTAGGTCACACCCTCGGGCAGGCCGGTGACGGTCCAGGCGAGATCCTGCGGTGCGGTGGAGTTGTCGGCCGGGTTTAGGCTCATCAGATCGATATCTTTGATGGGCTTCCCCTGGTTAATCGTCTGATCCTCCGGATCATCGAAGGTAGGCGCGGTGGCATCGCCCACGAGCAAGACAACGGTCTCGCTCGTGGAATTACCAGCTGGGTCGGTGGCGGTAACGGTAACGAGGTAGCGCCCCGGAGCGGTTGGGGTGCCCGTAACGAGCCCCGTTTCGCTATCAAAGGTCACTCCCTCTGGCAGGCCGGTAACGGTGATCTTGGCAGTCGGGTCCGGGCTGGTGACAGGCTCCAGGTTGAGCGGCTGATCTTCAGGAACCGATACGTCACGAAGCGGGCGCAGAGCCGGGGCAACGGTATCGGTGACCGTGATGTTGAAGGTTTTCTCGGTGACGTTTCCATAAGGAT
This sequence comes from Corynebacterium sp. HMSC036D03, assembly GCF_001836185.1. Taxonomy (NCBI): domain Bacteria; kingdom Bacillati; phylum Actinomycetota; class Actinomycetes; order Mycobacteriales; family Corynebacteriaceae; genus Corynebacterium; species Corynebacterium sp. HMSC036D03. The sequence continues at coordinate 3,434 of NZ_KV827713.1, read as the reverse complement.
CAGTTACCTTGACGGTGACCGGGAAGTTCTTGCCATCTGGGCTCGTGACTTCAGTCTTTGGTGTACCAGAGATGATGCCGGTGTTCGGGTCGATGGAAACACCTTCTGGCAGGCCGGATGCAGCAAAGGTGGAGTTCGGCTCATTGCTGGTCACGGTGATTGGGTCCAGCGCAGTGCCATTTTCTACGGTGGCATCGGCAATGTTATCTACCTGCGGCGCGGTGGTGTCGGCTACCTTGAGAAGGAATTCCTGGGTCGAGGTATTGCCGGCGGCATCGGTCGCAGTCACCGTAATTGGGTACTCTCCCGGTGCCTGCGGGATTCCTTCGATCTTGTGGGTCTCCGGGTTATAGGTAACTTCTGGTGGCAGGCCCGCGACTACAACGTTGCTGACGGACTTGTCGAAGTTATCGGTGACGTCTACTGGAATTGCGGTGATCGGTTGACCGGCCTCTGCGGTGGCGTCGTCGATCTTGGCAATGGTCGGCGCCTTGGTGTCGGTAACAGTAACGACCAGGTTGGATACAGAGTTATTGCCCTGGGGATCGGTGGCCGATACGGCGACCGTGTAGATGCCCGGTTCGGTTGGGGTACCTTCGAGGGCACCGTTTTGCTCGTTCCAGGTCATGCCCGGCGGGATATCACCTTCCACGGTGACGGTGGCTTTAGGATCGTCCACCTTGATCGGAATCGAAGCAGGCTTATCCTCTGGGACGATGGCATCCGGGCTGGTGAGAACCGGCGCGGAAGAATCCACGACGTTGATACTGAATGCAGTTTCGATGACATTTCCGGCGGCATCGGCGACGCGGACGTTAACTGTCGACGCCCCGGTGGCTGACGGAGTACCACTAATGGTTCCGGCCGCAGGATCATAGGTGACGCCATCTGGCAGGCCACTGACCTCAACGCTGGTCACACCGACGTTATCCGTCGGCGTAACCTTAATCGGCGCGATGGCTTCGCCCAGCTCCAGGTTCTGCGAATCGATCTACTCAATCTGCGGCAGGATGCCGTCAGTGACCGTGACCTTGGCATTGACGAGGTCGGTCGAGCCATCGGCGTAGGTGACAATGACCGGGACGGTGTAATCTTCCAGCGCAACGTCGGTGCCCGGTGTGGCGGTGATGGTGCCTTGGTCATCAATCTTTACCCACGTTGGGGCGCCATCCGCCAGCTTGTAGGTGGTACCGGCTGGTGCCGGCAGGGTTTCAACGGTTGTTGCGGTAGTCGAGTCGTCAAAAAGCGGCGCCGCAACGGAACCAGTGCTGCTTTGAGCCACGGTTGTAGAACCATAGGTGGGCTCGTAGTGCCCGGACGCCGGCAATGGCTTAACGGTGAAGGAATCCTGCGTTATCGCCAGGCCATCGCGCACGCCAGAGGGCGAGACCGCAAACAAGCGTGCGGTGTAGGTGGTGGTCTTCTTCAAGTTAGGGTCGGTGACAAAACCGCAGGAAGGAAGCGTGCCACTCGCGTCCGGCGCTTCCGGCGGGCAGGTGTACTGGGTCAGTTCATTGCCGGCCTCGTCGAACCACGCGATCTGATAACGCGTGTTACCGATTTTGTCGTACTGCAGGCCCGTCGTGCTGGTCTCGATGGCTTGACCCGCAGTAGCGACGTTGGAGAAAGAGTCATACGGGGTGACGTCAAACTTCAGGTTGCCCGGGTACAGCGCAAAGTTGATGTTGGTGGCGTAATCCAGCGAACCGCCCCAGTTAGACGGCCATCCGGCCAAGGTGCCGGCAGAGGTTAAGTTGCTGGTGGTGTTGCCGGTGTAACCGTTGTAGTTAAACGGCGTGTTCACGGAAATTCCCGGCATGTCCTGCAATGAGAAGAACATCCACTCGTCGTTGACGTGCTTCGACTTCATGTTGCCGTTGGCCCAAGAACCGTCCGCGGCAGAATCAGCCAGGTTGTGCCAGGTATAATCCTTGGACAAAATACCTCTATCGTCCCAGCTATTTCCCCAGATACCGCGGAACTGCAGCGTGTACTTACCGTTGGCATCGGTCTTGGCTTGGACGGTCTCTGCGATCCACTTCTGCTGGCCTTCCGCTGCCATCCGCTGCTTAATCCACTGCTGCAGCGCGAGTTCTTGCTGGGTACTCCAGTTGGAATCGCGCACGCGGCCCTTGTAACCGATGGCGGCCATGGTTGCGGGATCGTAGATGCGCGATAGCGCGTAATCAGAAAGGTAGGAGCCATACACAGTGACGTCTGGAGCCACGGAGTCGACACCGTTGACGGACTGGTAGTTCTGCCACAAGAGGGCGCCGGCGGCGGCGTTGGTTTGGTTCCAGAAGACGGTACCGGAGTATTGGCCATAGGAGCCCGAGCGCTCGTTGGTAGCAGCTTCGGCCAGGTTGTGCATCACCTTGTTGTTAGCGATGGGCGAGTAAGCGATCTTGATGTCGTTATAGGTATCAGACCCCACGGACTGGCTAGCGCCTGCCTCGGTGTTGGCGACGTTGCTTTCCGGCATGATCTGCTCTTGGCCATAGGAGTAGAGCAGGTTGTACTGTGAGGTATCCGGATTGATGGACCAGATGCGGAGCTTCTCCCCCTCCGGCAAGTTGGGGTCTGCGTCGAAGTTGCGCCGGACGCCCTTGGCGTCAGTAAAGGAGGTCATGCCGATGTGGAACTGACCATCGGCGCCGGTGGTGGTGGTATAAATCGGCGACGCCGTGCCGTCCTTTTCGAACCACTGGGCAAAGACTTTCACGCCAGACATGGGCGCAACGTTTGGATCGTTCAGGTTCGATTGCATGGTGCCGCCGGTCTGCAGGCCCACGAAGCCGTTCACGGAGCGGGTACTTCCCGCGGGAACCGTAGTGTTTATGGCGGTTTCTTCGGAGGAACCTGGCGCTGCGGTCTCCGCCTGGGCTGCAGGCTCATTATCGAGGAGGTTGGGTACAACAACGACCCCGCCCATAACTAGCGCGGCAGCCATGCCAGAGGCAGTGAGCATACGCCAGCGGCCGCTTAAATTAAGCCCGCTGAGTGCAGCTACAGAACGAGGTGGCCGAAAAGTTATTTTGGACATGACCAATGCTTTCTCTAATTCAGGTGTTGTCGCAGCTGTAGAGCAGACAGAGCGATAACAAAGTACGTGAGGAGGTTGGCTATTCGTAGAGGGATCGAATTACTCGAGATGTTATGTAGACGTATTGAGCTCCTTAGCAAAAACTTTAGAAATCTCTGGGAAACTCTTACCCAATAACAGTAACAATTCCTAGCCGAGCAGCCACTGGAAAATATGTGACCCTAATCACACTAAATTGATTAGGTGTTCAGAGTTCTCATCCCGTAATGTTCGTTTTATTTCGCTATAACCTGCACTGATAGCCGGACGCGGCTGGAAAAATAGATTTCAGAAATACTTTGGAAAAACACCCCTGCCTACCCATTACGTTGTTAGCAGTTCCACCCCAGGG
>NZ_KV827712.1:0-2844 GCF_001836185.1 Corynebacterium sp. HMSC036D03 | reverse complement strand
CCAAGCCCCACACACAAACAACTTGACACGCTCCAAAACTGGGAGTACTGATACTTCGACTCGCCTTCACCGACAGGTGCAGCAACGTAGTCCAGCCAGAGCTTGTGGCGGGTCAAGTGCTTGTTATTGGCTAGTCGCTTGGCGAGCTTTTCGAAGTCTGGCTGGTCGTAGCGCTTGCGACGGGCCCCGCGATGGTCGCTGAAGTGCTCGTCGAAGAGTGATGGATCCAGCTGAGCAAACGACTCCTTGGTGATGCTCAGGTCCGCAATCAGTGTCTTGGTTTTGGCAATATCCCGGTTGGAACATCCCAACGCCGCAGAGATGGCAGCATAGCTTCCCCCGTCCAAACACATCGCCATGATGTCTTTGAAGTTGGCCATGAAAGGCCCTCCTTAAGGTCATGAAAGGTGATGACGCGCCGGCACAAGTTGTGCCAACGCCACCTATACAATGACCGAAAACAGAGAGCCCTACCATCTATCCGGAAAACCCCGACCAACTACGCGGATTGCCCCTACCAACTACGCCGAAACGGCACCGCGGTCCAGCAAATGCCGCCCCGTGGCCACCAACGTCGACGGCGCATCTTCCACGGCAGGCTTTTCCACCATGTCGCGCACCTTCAACACGTCAAAGTCATCGAATGCGGCATCCGCATCCACCACATCGAACACGCTGTAGTTCGACATTTCATCGCGCGAGACATTAAACGCGCACAACACCGAACCACCGAGACGCTCGCGCACCTGAAACATCTTGTCCATTACACAAGCCGGCAACACAAGATCATCCGGCAGCATGACCGCCACGGCATCGTCATCGCTGCCGAGCGCCTGCTCCGCACATCCGACTGCATGGCCCAAACCAAGCGGCTCGTCCTAGGTGACCGCAACAGCCTCAATGAGCTCGCCTGCGCGGGCCCCCTTGTCCGCCTACTCGTTTTTACCGCGGCCCTTCATAATCTTCTGCAACTCCTCGAACTCGCCGAAGTTCCGCATGCTCTCTTCCTTAGCAACCGCAACCGCGATGCGCTGCGCACCGCAGGCGGCGGCCTCCTCCGCGATCAACTCAATTCCCGGGGTATCCACCACCGGCGAAAGCTCCTGAGCCACCGTTTTCGTCGCAGGAAAAAGCGAGTACCCATCCCCGCCGCCGGCACAACAACCGTCTTCACCGAGCCACTCATTCCCGGCGCGGGCGGGTTAGTGGAATTCCGCATAGAAGCAAAGCCTGCAGACCCCCACGACACAATCCTTATACGACCCGGTAGAGCCACAGAACACACGTTGGAGTGCGCACATCCCAATTTTAAAAATGCAGAGTAAAAAAGAGATGCACACAGTTTCACGAGGCTAAATACCCGAAGAGCAGACAGCGCTGCTTACCGCTCTATCTACGATACCCATCCAAGATCCAAACACGACTTGCCAAATGAGCAGGGTTGCGACTCCTACGACTCATTCAACTGGGAATCTAAAAAGTTTTAACGGTCCATACTGTTATTTGATGGTATTTAGAAGAGCGCCATGGATCTCGACTGCATCTTTGCGCTGCCATTGGACAAGGGTAACCGCCTTAGCAAAAATCCCATCTCCCAAGAAAACGGCTTCGCGCAATTTCCTGTCCCCCTCGCTAGCTTTAACATAGCGAAAGTAACCAACGCTTGGATTTGGCGAAGTGCTAAGACCAACTCCTGCCTGACCAAGTGGAATAGGCTGATCGTTTGCATCAACTAAGCTGAAGCTAAGCAAGTAGTCATTCGGACGAGTGCCTTCGGGCAAGGTGCAATCGATCACTATTTCGAAGCATTGAGCCTTGTGGGGAAATTCAACTTCAGTGAAGACATCCTTCTTAAACTTAAGTTGCTCTTCCCGTGGCGTCGCCACTCGATGCATAACAAACGGGAATGCCTTAGCAAGGTCAAAATCAGGAGAGAGAGCGGGAAAATGCTGCATTGATGCAACTAGGCGACTCAGGTCTCCTTCTCCCGACGCACTCAAAACATTATCCTGCCCCGTATGATTGTAACGAAAATATCCAATCTGTCGGGAGTCGAGGACGGTTGGATTGTGGCGATCCGCCTTAGTGTGCGATGTTGCGCTTGGCTTTTGCACTGATCCATCTAGCATCTTCTTGCAAACCCCAAGCTGCCCCACGGAATTCATCGGATAGTGCGCCTCTCTCAGATTGAAGGCGCTCCCGTCCGTCAGAATTGCTTCAACCCCTAACGGGAAGCTAATGACATATCCCACGTGTGCCGGTGTGAGATATTGCGACATTCGATCGAAGAAATTAACAGGCAATACATCATCGTCATCTAGGCGATAGTCTCCAAAAATCGTACCCTTGGAAAGAAAATCACCCACGAGCTCATAACGATCGGACGGGCGAGCCCCATCCGGAACTTCATCCAAAACCAAGAAGGAGAATTCTTTAGCAGCCTTACGCAGGGCTTCCTTTCTATGCTCAGGGAGCGAGGTGGAAAAAGATACAATATGACGGAGCTCATGGCCGGTCGAAGCTTCCTTCAGAGCGGGAAGCGACTCGTTAAGAAAGATTTGCTCTCGCAGCCCCATTCGTTCATCTGAGTAGAGGTAGTCGCGATAATCTTCAGGTGATGAAAAGCGGGTTCCGTTGGAAACTTTCCATGCGGTCGAATTTGGGATATATAGGCTGTAGCGCGTGTGGCCAATGAACTTCATATCTCAGAAGTATACAGGTACTTTCAACTAGTCCTGCAGCGTTCTCAAATATCGAGTTGAGTTCTAAACTCTTCTGAGGGCGGGGCGAAACCCGGCTACTGAGACGGACTGAAGCGTCCTGGGTTTAGTTCCTACCTCAGCT
>NZ_KV827711.1:0-272 GCF_001836185.1 Corynebacterium sp. HMSC036D03 | reverse complement strand
TGAAGCGTCCTGGGTTTAGTTCCTACCTCAGCTAAGGAAGGATTGAACTATGCCTAGAAAGTATTCCGTCGAGTTCAAGGACAAGGCGGTCCATCAGATCATCGAAATGGTCCGCCTGGAATCTTGCTCACTGCAACGCGCCTACACGGAGGTCGGCGAGCTCCTTGGAGTATCTCACCACACGTTGCGGGCTTGGTACCGTGACAGCGCTTCAGTACGCGATAATTCTGACGCTTCAGGCGGCGAAACAATGGAAGAAGAGCTCAAGCGTC
>NZ_KV827710.1:0-55575 GCF_001836185.1 Corynebacterium sp. HMSC036D03 | reverse complement strand
CGTCGACTGGGACGGTGGGTGACTCCTATGACAAGGACCGCGCAGTTCCAGGGCATTGGGAAGGCGATCTCATCATCGGACAAGGAGGAACCACTGCACTTGTAACCTGTGTAGAACGCAGTACTCGCTACACCATGATCCGCAAACTAGATGTTCATGATTCCGCCACGACTGTCGATAAGTTGATCGAGATGTTTACCGGCAAAATACGCAACATCACTAAAACTCTGGCCTGGGACCAAGGCGTAGAACTAGCCCAAGTAGACAAGCTGAGCATCGCACGTGGACTAGCAGTCTACTTCTGTGATCCACACTCGCCGTGGCAACGTCCTACCAACGAAAACACCAACGGGCTAGTCAGAGACTTCCTGCCCGAAGGAAGCGACTTTAGTGCCCTGACCGACAAGGATGTCCAACACATTCAAGACCTTCTCAACGGGCGCCCCAGAAAAGTCCTCAACTGGTATAAACCAGAAGAGAAGATACAAGAACTATTCAAGTGATGCATCCACCACTTGAAACCGCCGAACTTTTTTGCTCACGATTTGGCATCTGGGGCGGTTTCGGCCGCATCTTCGGCGCCGTCTGCAGCGGGTTGTGCGCTCCCACCGTCTTGCGGTTGGTCCTCCCACTGCGTGGTAACCGGCCACATCTCGGTGATGGACTCCCATTCTTCCTTCCAGTCCTCGCCGATGGCTTGGTCTTGGAGCATGCGTACCTGCTGGGCAGGCATCGGCGGCTTGGGCCCCAGCTTCGGAGGCAGGACGGGGCGGTTGACCTTGGGGGCGAAGGGGGAAAGCGGCACGCGCGGAATGCGTGGCTTGCGGGCAGCTAGGCGGCTGGCCTGGTGGAACGAGAAGTGGCCCACGCGCTTGATGGTGGCATAAGGGCGGAAGTACTGCGGGCGACGCAGGCGGCGGGCCACGCGTTCGCCCAGCACAACTCCGGCAGCCAGCGCACCGGCGATGGCTAGTGCTCGTGACAGGTTGGTAAAGCCGGAGATCATCTGCTCATTCAGCGAGGCGTACATGCCGCGGTAGAGGGTAAGGCCAGGCAGCATCGGCGTATAGCCCACGATCATTGTGATGAGCGGCGGCATCATGTAGCGGCGCGAGAGCAGGCCGCCGGCCAGGCCCACCGCCGTGGCGGAGATGCCGCAGGCTACGACGTCGCTCACGCCGAAAGGAATGACTACGAAGTAGTAGAAGAGCATACCGGCGCCGGCGGTAAGTCCAGAGACGGTAACCTCAATCCAGGAAGCGCCGCAGGCCAGGGCGAAGGCGCCTGAACCGATGCTGCCGCAGAGGATGAGCAGCGGGACCTGGTGATAGACCGGCGGCGCGAGCGTAGCCAGGGGCGGCAGGGTAAAGCCCATCCAGTCAGAGAACTGAATGCCCACGCCGACGCCGGCGATGATGGCGCCGGTGGCCAGCATGGCTTCGAAGAAGCGAGCGGCCGATGTTACCGGTGCGCGGGTGATGCCGTCGACCAAACATTGCACCAGGGTAAGGCCGGCGACGAGCACAATGATGCCTGAACCAATGATCTGGGAAGGCGAGAAGGTAATGCCGATTCCGGCGGCCATGTTGTAGAGGATCGCCGCCGGTACGACGGCGAGGAATCCGCCCATGATGTTTTGGTAGAAGGGTGGCACGCGGAACTTTGCCGCCCAGGCGTTGACGCCCATAACCAGCAAAGAGACGAAAAACGCCATGACGCCCACCAAGGCGTCGCCGCCGAGCATCACGGAGAGAATGCCGCCCATAACGCCCCAGCCCAAAAGGACGGTGGAGGTGCGATAAGGCGGCTTCATGTTGTTGATCTCGTCCAAGACGCGCTCGGCCATGGCCGGTGGTGTGGCGCCGGAGCGGATCGAGTAGATCAGGCGGTCTACCGCGGAAAGCTTGGAAAAGTCCACCGAAATTGAAGGGGCCACGCGGAAGACGTGTAGGTTACGGCGGTTAGAGCCCGCGCCCATCGCGGTGTGAATGGTGATGGTATTCATCATGATGTCCACATGGCAGTAGTGGAGACCATAGGAAGAAGCCACCAGGTGAATCTGTGCCTTGGCATCGGAGTTGGCAGTGCCGGCGCTGATGAGGACTTCGCCCACGCGCGCAGCGATTTCCATGACACCGGTGACCTGCGCGGCGTCGGTCAGATCGACTGGCGCCAGCGGCGATGGTGGTGGCGCGGCCTTTGCCGCATCGATGGTGGCAACGTAGCCGGAAGAAGCACTAAAACGCTCCCTCAGTGCGGAAATAAATGACACGCAACAAACCCTTAAAAACCGATTGAGACTCTTGCTTGCACTCTATCCGCTGGGGTTGCGCGACGCACGGGCCACCCCAGTGTTTTCGTCCGCTCGCCTGCTCGGGTACGATTCTTCGCAGCGGCTCAATCCGCGGTGCTGGAGTGGCGCAATTGGTAGCGCAACGCACTTGTAATGCGTAGGTTGCGAGTTCAAGTCTCGTCTCCAGCTCAATGGCCCTGGTGAGATTTATTTCTACCGGGGCTAATTTCATTGGAAAGCAACGCCGAGCTTCTGACTTGGCAGTCGCCGACTGAGATTAATACCCCGTGACAATTGTCATCGCCGACTAATGACAATTGCTATACGTACTCTTCGCGGTGTCGCATGAGACTTGAACCATGGCAAACACGGAGTCCACGTTAAGAGTTGAATCACTAACAAAGTCATTTGGTGAGGTTTGTGCAGTAAAGGACCTCAGTTTCTCGATTGAGCGCGGTGAGGTCGTAGCCCTTTTGGGACCTAATGGTGCGGGTAAGACTTCCACCATCGATCTCATCTTGGGTCTAAGCAAACCAGATTCAGGAAACATTGAAGTATGCGGGACGACGCCGCGCAACGCGGTGGTGCTCGGTCGAGTTTCTGCAATGATGCAGTCGGGAGGCCTGCTTCCTAACTTAAAGGTTCGCGAAACGGTTGAGCTTATGGCCAGTTTCCATCGTGATTCCTTAAGCGCAGAGGAAGCGTTAGAACGCGCTGGTGCTGGCGAGTTTGCAGAACGGTACGTGGGTAAATGCTCAGGAGGCCAGCAACAAAAGCTACGTTTTGCAATGGCTTTGGTCAGCAATCCTGAACTCATCGTCTTAGACGAACCTACAGCTGGCGTGGATGTAGAAGCTCGACGCGATTTTTGGGCGAATATACGTGAAGATGCTCGCGAGGGACGAACCGTTATCTTCGCTACCCATTATTTGGAAGAAGCCGACGATTTTGCAGATCGAATCGTGATGATGAATCACGGTGTCCTTGTAGCGGACGGCAGCCCACAGGAGCTACGAGCGCAAGTTTCAGGAAAAACAATTCATGCCAAACTTCAAGCTTCGCAGTCAGAAGTGGAACAAGCATTAAGAGATTTTCCTCAGATATCGCTCGATATGCGCAGGGAAGAATTCGTTTTGGTAGCCGAGGATACTGACAAAATCGCACGCTTGCTTTTAACTCGAGGTCTTGCGAGAGACATCAGCATTACTGCGCGCAGCCTTGATGACGCCTTTATCGACCTAGCTCATCAGGAAAGGTAGATATGTATTTATACAAATTGGAAATGAAGCGCATTTTGCGCAATGTCCGTGGTCTAGTTTTCGTCGTGGTTATCCCCATTGCCTTTCTGTTCATATTTGCTACTGCAGACTATGCACAGCAGGAATATGGGAATGGAAACTGGGCAGCAAATATCTTAATAAGTCTTGCCCTTTATGCTGGGTTAATGGCGACTGCTGGAACTGGTGCAGCAGTCGGCATCGAAAGAGCAAGTGGGTGGAGTCGGCAGCTGCGTTTAACTCCTCTTCGCCCAATTAACTATGTAGGAGCTAAAGCCACAGCGGGATTAGCTCTGAGCGGTATAGCCTTGCTCACGGTTTATATCTGTGGACCGCTGGTCCATGCACACATGCCGGCTCTGGCTTGGGCTCAGTCTTTTGTCATCGCATGGTTGGGCTCAATCATTTTTATGTCTTTTGGGTTGTTCATGGGATACCTTTTGCCTGCAGAGACCACAATGCAGGTAGTTGGGCCTTTGTTAGCGTTGCTGTCTTTCCTCGGGGGAGTATTTATGCCACTGACTCCTGGATCGACTTTCGACAAGATTGGAAGTCTTACCCCGCTCTACGGACTTCATAAGTTGGCGCTTTCGCCGATGGACGCGAGCAACTTTTCGTGGGCTGCAGTGGCCAATGTTGTGGTTTGGCTGTTCGTATTCTTGGTCGGGGCAGCCCGGAAGATGCGCTATGATACGGCTCGGGTTTAGCTAAGATGAAAAAGTGATGACTCGGTATATTACCTGGCCAAACAGTATTTGGGCCATTTTCTGGTTGGCCCTTACTGTTCCAATTCTTTTGACGGTTCGAAGCCACCCGTATCCGGTTTCAAGCGCGGTTCTTGTTCTTTGCTGCGTATTTTGTCTCATTGGTTCCTGGGCTATCGCAATCGATGATCTGCGCCTAGGTGTGATGCGGGTCAATCTCCGTGCAGTTTCGTTGTTAGTGGTTGGAACCTTTCTCGCACTGATCGTGCTTAATCTTGTCGGAACCGATGCGATTCAACTTGCATACTTCATTGCCTCGGCTGTTGCATTTGTATTTCCGTGGCAGGTTTCCCTGCCTTTTACTGCAGTCGCCGCGATAGCGATTCCTCAGTCGCTATGGCCGTTCGGCCACTTGTCTTTGATTACAACCGGCATTGCCTGTTTAGCAAGCCGAATGGCGATTACTAGCCAAGCGCAAAGGAAGATACAGGAAGTTCGATCCCAAGAACTCGAAGTAAACGAAGAGCGCAACCGCATGGCTCGCGACATGCACGATATTTTGGGACATTCTCTCACAACGGTGACACTTAAAGCGGAGCTTGCAAAGAAGCTCATTGAGCTCGACCCGAATACGGCGAAGTCACAAATTGCAGAAATTGAGGAAATCTCGAGGTCTGCGCTGGCAGAAGTTCGCACCGCAATAAATGGCTATCGAGAGCTCAGCCTTTCCGGTGAACTAGCTCGGGCATTAAGCCTCCTTCAAAGCGCAGGTATTAAAGCGAAGATGCCGAATTCGGTAGATGAAGTACAGGTTGATTTGAGGGAAGTGTTTGCTTGGGTAGTGCGTGAAGGGACTACGAATGTTGTCCGACATTCCGGTGCAAAGAGATGCTCCATCAGTCTGACCTCCAAATCTGTATTGATTGAAGACGACGGAGTCGGAATAGCAGAGATAAGGGAAGGAAATGGTCTGCGAGGGCTGCGGGAGCGATGCCAAAATAACGGAGTCGAATTGTGCTTGGGTGAAACCACCATGGGAGGTCTGAAGCTTACAGCCCAGGCCGTTCAAACCGGGCCATGGGCTAAGGAGCATTAATGATAAAAGTGATGCTTGCTGATGATCAGGCTATGGTGCGAGGCGCATTAAGCGCCTTGCTTAGCTTGGAAAGTGACATTGAGGTAGTGGCCGACGTTGGCGACGGAAGCGAGGTCATGGAGGTCGCCTCGGTGGCTTGTCCTGATGTTATTTTGATGGATGTAGATATGCCGAATGTGGACGGTCTGACTGCTACGAAACGCCTTAGAGAAGCGCTACCGCAGGTAAAGATATTGATAGTTACAACGTTCGGGCGCCCGGGTTTCTTGCGTCGCGCGGTTTCCGCGGGAGCACATGGCTTCATCGTTAAAGACGCGCCTGCCGCAGAGCTCGCTGATGCGGTGCGCCGAGTTCACTCCGGCTTGCGTGTAGTTGATCCCAAACTTGCTGCAGATTCTTTTCTATTCGGTGAATCGCCTCTCACCGTTCGAGAATCCGAAGTGCTTCAAGCAGCCGCCGATGGTGCGGTCGTCGCGGAAATCGCGAAGCGGGTTAACTTATCGGAGGGCACGGTGCGCAATCACTTGTCGCGTGCGATGGCTAAGACTGGTGCTGACACTCGTGCAGCGGCAGTAAATCTTGCCATTGAGCGGGGCTGGATTATCAGTTGACGTTGCTTAATCTTTAAGCGGTGCGGTTTGTAGCTTTCCTGAATCTAGGAATTCCAAGACGAGTTCCACTGTCTTTTTGCGAGTAGCTGTGGGTATCTTTCGTTCAGTCAAGTGGTCGTGGACCCAGAGGCCATTGCCAAGGATGGTGGCGATGAGCGCGGTTTGGTCATCAGCTGCCGGATCTGGCAGCCAGCGCTTGTCGACGTCGCGCCATTGTTCCATGAAGTCCGGGTGTTGCTGGGAGTGGATGCTCATCAGCAGTTCGATCAGAGGGTCGTTCTTGCCTAGGGATTGCACGAGTGCGCGCAGGCGTTCCTTTTTGTCTAGCTCCGCGGCCTGCTTGCCGCCGGCTAGCTCTTCGAGTTCCGCTTCCCAGCGCGCGGCGCAGAAGCGGTGGCACTCGATGAGCAGATCGTGGCGGGAAGGAAAGTGATAGATGAGCCCGGACTTTGACATTCCCGTGGCGGTTGCCAGCGCGTCGTAGGTCACGGCATGCACGCCCTCGTTCTCGATGATGGTGAGGGCGGCTTTTAGCACTTCGGTCTTTTTACTGATGCGCGGCATCGTAGCCTCCCGACTTCGGGTTGTTTTTAAACAAATAGCCGGTCACTGCGGCGAAGAGCAGCATCATCGCGAGCAAGCCGCCGAGGGTCGTGAGGTAAGCGTTGTCGTAGGCGGCTGCGGCGAGGTCGTGGGTCGCGGCGTCGTAAAGCGCCTGCATGCCCTCGATATCCGCGGTTAGATTGCGGGAGTAAAGCAAAGGCACAATGGAGCCGGTGATAGCGATGGATAGCAGCGTGCCGAGCTCGTAGGAGACCTCCTCGACGCCTGCGGCCATGCCGGAACGATGGGGTGGTGCCGCGCCGATGATGGCGGTTGAGGCCACGGACATCGTGAGCCCCGCGCCGATGCCCATGCAGAGCAGCCCCGCAACGAAGCACCAAAAGATGCCGTGGTGGCCCGCCCACATCGCGATGGCGATGCCCGCAGCCATGAAAACAAACCCGCCGGCGATGATGGGCAGAAAGCCCCAGCGGTGCAGGTTGGCGCCGCCTAGGGTGGACATCGGAAGTGCCGCAATCGCCACCGCAGAAATGGTGATTCCCGCATGCAGGGGGCTTAAACCATTGACCATCTGCAGCTTCTGCGTGGTGAGCATCTCCAGCCCGGACATGCCAAACATCGCGCCGCCCGCAGCAATGACGCCGCCTGTGAAGACGGGGGAGCGGAAGACATCGAAGGTGAGCATCGGCTCAGAAAGCTGCTTTTGGCGGCGAGCAAACGCGAAGCTGCCGATGCCGCAGGCCACCAGCGCGCCGCCGGCCAGCCCATAATGGGAACCCGCCACCGACTTAATGGCCAGCACCAGGGAAGAAAGCGTAATAAGCGCATAGAGCGAGGATGCGAAATCCCAGTGCTTGTCCGGGTTCGGTTGGTTGGGCGGTGCCAAAAGGAAGGTCAGCAAGAGTGCGACGAGCACGATCGGCACGTTGATGAGAAAGACCGAGCCCCACCAGAAGTGCTCGAGGAGGAATCCGCCGACGGTAGGGCCGGCCGCAGCGCCTACGACCGCAACGGAGGCCCAGATGCCGATCGCGGTGTTGCGTTCGATTTCATCGTCGAAGGTCAGGCGAATCAGTGCCAAAGTAGCGGGCATCATCACGGCAGCGCCGAGGCCCAAGAATGCGCGCGCAGCCACCAAGAACCACGCGCCGGGGGCGAGCGCGGCGGCGAGGGATGCGCTGCCGAAAAGCACAAGGCCGATGACGAACATGCGGCGATGCCCAATGCGATCTCCCAGGGTGCCCGTGCCCAGCAATAAGCCGGCCAGCACTAACGCATAGGCGTTGATGATCCATAGCTGCTGGGTAGAGGTGGTGTGGAGCTGATCCGTCAGTGCCGGGAGGGCGGTGTAAAGGATTGAGTTATCGAGGCCGACCATGAGTAGGCCGAGCGAGATCACGGCAAAGAAAGTCCAGCGCTGTACGGCGGTGGACTCGGTGGTAGTGGCGGTGCTATTGGAATGGACTAAATCGGTGGCGGACATCGTATGAAAATGTACCGAACGTTCATTATAGTTTCAAACGCTCGAATGTGGCCTGTGTTTTGTATCACCAGTCAGGGGGCTTGGTGAGTCTTGAGTAAAAAGCTGGCACAAAGGGGAATTAATAAGGACACTGGATGGAGAAACTATTTACTATTCCTGAAAGAAGTAGTGATATGGCAAAGAATTACGCAGAACAGATCGTAGAAACTCTCGAGGCGCAAGGCGTCGAGCGCATTTATGGTCTGGTTGGTGACTCCCTGAACCCAATCGTGGATGCGGTGCGCCGTTCCTCCATCGAATGGGTCCACGTCCGCAACGAGGAAGCTGCTGCTTTTGCTGCTGAGGCAGACTCTCTGACCACCGGCAAGCTCGCCGTGTGTGCGGCTTCCTGCGGCCCGGGCAACACCCACTTGGTGCAGGGGCTTTACGACGCCCACCGCAACGGCGCCAAGGTTCTGGCCATCGCATCCCACATCCCATCTCGCCAGATTGGCTCCAAGTTCTTCCAGGAGACCCACCCGGAGATGCTCTTCACCGAGTGCTCCGCTTACTGCGAGATGGTCAACTCCGCTGACCAGGGCGGTGTCATTTTGCACCACGCTATCCAGTCCACCATGGCTGGCAAGGGCGTTTCCGTGCTCGTTATCCCAGGCGACGTTTCCACGCAGGAGGCTGAAGATGATACCTTCACCACCTCCACCATCTCCGCTGGACGTCCAGTTGTCTTCCCGGATCCGGCTGAAGCAGCCGCGCTAACCCAGGCTATTAATGAGGCTAAGACCGTCGCGCTCTTCGTCGGTGCTGGCGTCAAGGATGCCCGCGAGCAGGTGCTGGCGCTGGCGGAAAAGATTAAGGCGCCAATCGGCCACGCGCTGGGCGGCAAGATGTACATCCAGTACGACAACCCGTTCGACGTCGGCATGTCCGGCCTTCTGGGCTACGGCGCGGCACACGACGCCACCCACGAGGCCGACCTGCTTATCCTTCTGGGCACCGACTTCCCGTACAACGACTTCTTGCCCAAGGGCAACGTCGCACAGGTCGACATTGACGGCTCCCACATCGGCCGCCGCACCAAGATTAAGTACCCGGTTACCGGTGACGTGGCTGCCACCATCGAGAACATCCTTCCGCACATTGATGAGAAGAAGGATCGCCGCTTCCTCGACAAGATGCTCAAGGAGCACTACAACAAGCTCAACCACGTGGTGGAGGCATACACTAAGAAGGCTGAGAAGATGAAGCCTATCCACCCAGAGTTCGTGGCCAACATCATCGATGAAGAAGCAGCTGACAACGCCGTCTTCACCGTCGACACCGGCATGTGCAACGTCTGGGGCGCTCGCTACATCACCCCGAATGGCAAGCGTGAGCAGATCGGTTCCTTCCGCCACGGCACCATGGCTAACGCACTGCCGATGGCCATCGGCGCACAGGCCGCTAACGAAGGTCGCCAGGTCATCTCCTTCTCCGGTGATGGTGGACTGTCCATGCTGATGGGTGAGCTGCTGACCGTGAAGCTGCACAACCTGCCGGTGAAGACCTTCGTCTTCAACAACTCCTCGCTGGGCATGGTCAAGCTGGAGATGCTGGTCCAGGGTCTGCCAGAGCACGAGACCGACCATGAGCACGTGGATTATGCCGCGATCGCAGAGGCTGCCGGCATCAAGCACATCCACATCGAGGACCCGAAGAAGGCCCGCAAGCAGATTCGCGAGGCCATGGATTTCGATGGCCCGGTTCTGGTTGACATGATCACCGACCCGAACGCTCTTTCCATCCCGCCGACACTGACCTTCGAGCAGCTGCTGGGCTTCTCCAAGGCCGCCACCCGCACCGTCTTTGGCGGCGGCGTTGGTCAGATGCTGCAGCTCGCGCAGTCCAACCTGCGCAACATTCCGCGCCCGTAGGCGGCTAGCCGCTAGTCCGCTACGTACTCCATCGTTTCGAACCGTGCAGTTTCGGGTGTAGCCGTCAAGAACATTTCGGCAAGGCCTGAAGACTGCACCATGGTGTGGAAAGAAAGCGCGTCTTCCTTTTCACTGAGATCAGGAAATGCGCCCCACAGTCTGACCGTCCGCCCGTCATGGAGCTGTCGGTTCCACAAATCCAAGTGGTACCACGTGCTCTCTCCAGAAGGGTCTATGCTCCTGCGGGATTGAATTCCGACTCCGGTGAGAACGGTTCCTTCGGGCAGCATGTCGCTTTCAAAGACCTCGTTGGTGAGTTGGTCGATGAATCGGAACTGTTCTTCGGACAACGTGAGTTTCTTGCGCACTTGGAATCCTTCTTCAGATTGGTTGCCGTGATTGCCATCGGTGAAGTCGACTTGGTGTTCACCTTACGTATTCCGGCCTGGTTGTTGGCGCCGTTGGCTAGGATGGGAGTTCACAGGTGATGTCCAGACTCCCTTCAGTGCCCTTGGAAGGCTGGGTGTCATTATTGCGAAATAGCAACAAGCACTCGCTGAAGGAAGTAACAAGAGCTAATGGACGACAATAAAGAAGTAAAAGTCCTCGTCGTTGATGATGAGCCCAACATCGTGGAGTTACTCACCGTTTCCCTGAAGTTCCAGGGTTTCGAAGTATTCAGCGCAAACTCCGGCACTGAGGCGCTGCGGGTGGCCCGCGAGGTTAATCCTGATGCCTACATCATGGACGTCATGATGCCGGGCATGGACGGCTTCGAGCTGCTTGGCAAGCTGCGTCAGGAAGGCCTCGACGGCCCGGTGCTTTACTTGACCGCAAAGGACAGCGTCGATCAGCGCATCCATGGCCTGACCATCGGTGCCGATGATTACGTGACTAAGCCGTTCAGCCTGGAAGAGGTTATCACCCGCCTGCGCGTTATCCTGCGCCGCGGCGCGAACGTCGATGACGCAAACAGTGACGCCACCATTTCCTATGCTGACCTCACCTTGAATGATGACACCCACGAGGTCACCAAGGGAGGCGAAATCATCGAGCTGTCCCCAACCGAGTTCAACCTTCTGCGCTACCTCATGCAGAACAAGGAAGTGGTGCTGTCCAAGTCCAAGATCTTGGACAACGTCTGGCACTACGACTTCGGCGGCGATGGCAACGTAGTCGAGTCCTATATCTCCTACCTGCGCCGCAAGATCGACACCGGCGATACGCAGCTTATTCATACTGTTCGCGGCGTCGGCTATGTTCTGCGCATGCCGCGTAACTAGTAGTTCGCCACAGTCCTTTTTCGAGTACTAATACATGAGCACTACCCACTCGGCGGCGGAATCTACGCTGCCTGAAACCCCGTCCGTTGCGGTTCCCTCCGGGGAGCGCGCTAAGCGACGCCGCGTGCAGCGCCCCAAAGCGATGCCGCTGCGCACGTGGCTTTTGGTGCTCATGGTCTTGGTCTCTGGCCTCGGCCTGGCGGGTGCCTCTTTGGCGGTGTCCTCGATTATGTCCGACGTCATGTATGGCAACGTCGATGATCAGCTAAAGGATGCCACCAACGGCTGGGCGCGCAATATGAGCAACGACTACTATTTGGGGGACTACTCTAGGCGCCCGCCTACGGAATACGTGGCGCTTAGCTACCTGCCGAATGGCACCGTTTTATACACCGGCCCCAAGACCAGCATGCCGGACGCGAAGAACCTCTACATCGGTGACGAGCCTGCCACCGTCGGTTCCGTTGGAAACGACGAAACCAAGTGGCGCGCCGTGGCCATCAAGGTCGATGGCACCGTGACCGTAGTGGCCAAGGATCTCACCCACGAGCGGCTTATTCTCCGCGGTCTAGCGATCGTGCAAATAATCATCACTGCCGTGGTCATGGGCATTATCGCCGTGGTGGGCATGTGGTTTATCCGCCGCGCGCTGCGCCCGCTGCGCGTCGTTGAAAAGACCGCCTCCGAGATTGCCGCGGGTGACTTGGACAAGCGTGTGCCGGAGTGGCCGAAGCACACCGAGGTTGGTCAGCTCTCGGCTGCACTCAACGTGATGCTGGGTCAGCTGCAGCGCTCAGTTGTCCAAGCTCAAGATAAAGAGGAGCAGATGCGCCGTTTCGTCGGCGATGCTTCCCACGAGCTACGCACCCCGCTGACCAGTTTGCGTGGCTACACCGAGCTTTATCGCTCCGGCGCCACCAAGGATGTGGATCTCGTCTTTTCCAAGATCGATGACGAGTCCAAGCGAATGTCGCTATTGGTGGAGGACCTGCTTTCTCTGACCCGCGCCGAGGGCTCGCGCCTGGACATGCGCACTGTGGATATGCTGGAGCTGGTGCTTTCCGTCGGTTCCTCCGCGCGTGCCGCGTTTGCCGGCCGCCAGATCGACGTGGTTAACGAGACCCACGATATTCCGGTGGTCAAAGGCGACCCTGATCGCCTGCACCAGGTGCTGCTCAACCTCGTCTCCAACGGCATTCGCCACGGTGGCGAGGAAGCCAAGGTCAAACTCACCATCCGCGAAGAGGGCGAGGGCACAGACAAGGCAGTGCTTATCGACGTCGCCGATGACGGCAAGGGCATGTCCCCCGAGGACACCAGCCACATCTTTGAGCGTTTCTATCGCGCGGATTCTTCCCGCACCCGCGATACCGGCGGCTCGGGCTTGGGCCTGGCCATCGTGAAATCTTTGGTGGAGCAGCACGGCGGCAGCATTGCCGTGAGCTCCCAGCTGGGGGAGGGCTCCACCTTTACGGTGCGCCTCCCAGCTTCATAATTAATCGGCCGCTAACGAGGCCTTCTCACGAGGACGCTGCTAGTTAGCGGCGTCCTTCTTCGTCGGTGCCCAAGTGCTGGCGAATACGCGTCGCTGCCTCATCCATGGCGGCAGGATCGGTGGCGTCGGCAGCAAATGCCTTGGCGAAGTCATACTCTTCCATCTTCTCGGTGGGGAAGAGGTGGATGTGGGTATGTGGCACGTCGAAGCCGGCGATGATGTAGCCAGTGCGTGGCGAGTTAAACGCCGTCTTGATAGCGGCGCCAATCTCCAGTGCCACCTCGTTGAGGTGTGCCCAGGTCTGTGGGTCGAGGTCGGTCCACTTATCTATCTCCTCAATCGGAACCACCAGAGTGTGGCCGTAGTTGAGGGGCTCGATGGATAAAAAGGCCACGCAGGTCTCGTCGCGGTAGACAAAGCGTGCAGGCAGTTCACCATTAATAATCTTGGTAAATACAGAAGACATGGTGACTAGGCTACCTCCAGTTAAGATGGACGGCATGCGCATTCTCGTAATTGGCTCGGGCGGCCGCGAACACGCCCTGCTCAAAGGTCTCAAGGCAGATCCACTGACCACTGAACTCCACGTTGCCCCAGGCTCGCCGAACTTCGATTCCCTGGCCACGGTGCATCCTGAGTACTCCAAGGTTGATGACCCAGCACAGATGCTGGAGCTGGCGCAGAAAATTGACGCCGAGCTCGTCGTCGTTGGCCCCGAGGTGCCGCTGGTTGCCGGCGTCGCAGATGAGCTGCGCGCCAACGGCATCGCCGTCTTCGGCCCCTCCAAGGAGGCCGCGCAGATTGAGGGCTCCAAGGCCTTTGCCAAGGACGTCATGAATGCTGCTGGCGTTCGCACCGCTCGCGCGGAGCAGCTGGTGCCGGGGGCTTCCGACGCCGACATTGAGTCCGCCCTCGACCGTTTCGGCCCGCACTTCGTGGTGAAAGATGACGGCCTCGCCGGCGGCAAGGGCGTCGTTGTCACCGACGACCGCGCTGCCGCGAAGGAACATGTAAACGAGGTTCACGCGGCAGGAAACCCGGTCCTGCTCGAGTCCTTCCTCGATGGCCCAGAAGTTTCCCTGTTCTGCTTGGTCGACGGCGAGACCGTCGTTCCGTTGCTCCCAGCGCAGGACCACAAGCGCGCCTACGACAATGACGAAGGCCCCAACACCGGCGGCATGGGCGCCTATACGCCGCTGCCGTGGCTGCCTGCCGACGGCGTGCAGCGCATCGTCGACGAAGTCTGCAAGCCAGTTGCCGCCGAAATGGTGCGCCGCGGCACCCCGTACTCCGGCCTGCTTTATGCCGGCCTCGCGTGGGGCAAGGAGGGCATCGCCGTTGTCGAGTTCAACTGCCGCTTCGGCGACCCAGAAACCCAGGCAGTTCTTTCCATGCTCGAGTCCCCGCTGGCTGAGGCGCTTAACGCCACCGCCACCGGCAAGCTTGCCGAGCTGGACGAGCTGAAGTGGAAGGACGGCTACGCCGTTACCGTCGTCCTGGCCGCTGAGGGCTACCCAGCCTCCCCGCGTAAGGGCGACGTCATCACCGGCCCGGGCCTGGATGATCCGAACAAGGTCCTCCACGCCGGTACCTCGCAAGCCGAAGGCTCGCGCGGTGTTGAAGAGGAAGTCGATGTCATCTCCAACGGCGGCCGCGTGCTCAACGTCCTGGGCCAGGGCGCCACACTCGCCGAGGCCCGCGCCGCCGCCTACGAGGTGCTAGAAGGCCTTAAGTTGGACGGCAGCTTCTACCGTCGCGACATCGGAAAGCGTGCCGAAGACGGCGAGATTTCCATCTAGCTTTTCTCTCGCACCCCCGTATAGCCCAGCTTGCTACCAAAAGGTACAGGCTGGGCTTTGTACATGGAATAATGTTTCCCGTGGCTGAAAAGAAGAACATTTCCAACGTCCTATCCTCCCGCTATGCCTCCGCAGAGCTTTCCAATATTTGGAGCCCGGAGTACAAGATCATCCTGGAGCGCCAGCTGTGGATCGCCGTCATGCGCGCGCAAAAGGATTTGGGAGTCGATATTCCAGCAGAGGCCATTGCGGCCTACGAGTCCGTGGTTGAGCAGGTGGACCTCGAGTCCATCGCTGCCCGTGAGCGCGTAACGCGCCACGACGTCAAGGCCCGCATCGAGGAGTTCAACGCCCTCGCTGGCTTTGAGCACATCCACAAGGGCATGACCAGCCGAGATCTCACCGAGAACGTCGAGCAGCTGCAGATTCATTCCTCGCTGCGCCTCATCCGTGACAAGGCCATCGCGGTCGTCGCGCGCATCGGCAAGCATGCGGCTGCTTACCAGTCTCAGGTCATGGCCGGCCGTTCCCACAACGTTGCTGCTCAGGCCACCACCCTGGGCAAACGCTTTGCTTCCGCAGCCGATGAGATGCTGCTGGGCATCGAGCGCGTCGAATCGCTCCTGGCTGCCTATCCGCTGCGCGGCATCAAGGGCCCGATGGGCACCTCCCAGGACATGCTCGACCTGATGGGCGGCTCCGAGGACAAGCTGGCCTCCCTGGAGACTGCGATTGCTGATCACCTGGGCTTCCACCGCATCTTCAACTCCGTTGGTCAGGTTTACCCACGCTCCCTCGACTTCGACGCCGTTTCCGCTCTGGTTGAGCTGGGCGCCGGCCCGTCTTCCTTGGCCACCACCATCCGCTTGATGGCTGGCAATGAGACCGTCACCGAGGGCTTCAAGGAAGGCCAGGTTGGTTCTTCCGCGATGCCACACAAGATGAACGCCCGTTCCTGCGAGCGCGTGTGTGGCTTCCAGGTCATCCTGCGCGGCTACCTCACCATGGTTGCGGATCTCTCCGGTCAGCAGTGGAACGAGGGCGACGTATTCTGCTCCGTGGTGCGCCGCGTTGCGCTTCCCGACGCCTTCTTTGCCCTCGACGGCCAGTTCGAAACCTTCCTGACCGTGCTGGACGAGTTCGGTGCCTTCCCTGCGATGATCGACCGCGAGCTCGAGCGCTACCTGCCTTTCCTTGCCACCACCCGCATCCTGATGGCGGCCGTGCGTGCCGGCGTCGGCCGCGAGACCGCGCACGAGGTCATCAAGGAAAACGCCGTCGCAGTGGCGCTGAACATGCGCGAAAACGGCGGCGATCAGGACTTGGTCGAGCGCCTTGCCGCCGACGAGCGCCTGCCGATGTCCGCCGAGGACCTGGAGGCTGCCTTGGCCGATAAGCACGCCTTCATCGGCGCTGCGGAGTCCCAGGTCAACCAGGTTCTTACCCGCATCAACAACCTGGTCAGCGAGCACCCGAAGGCCGCCGCTTATACCCCAGGCGAGATTCTCTAAAAGCGAATTAGGATAGGACTCATGCGCCCAGAACTTTCTTCTTATAAGCACCTTGCTTCCGGCAAGGTCCGTGACATCTACGACGTCGACGAGAACACTCTGCTGATGGTCGTCTCTGACCGTATCTCGGCCTACGACCATTCCCTGGACCCGGCTATCCCGGACAAGGGTCGTGTTCTGACCGCGAACTCGAAGTTCTTCTTCGACGTCATCGATTTCCCGAATCACCTCGCCGGCCCGCTCGATGACGAGCGCATCCCGGAGGAGGTGCTGGGCCGCGCCATGGTGGTCAAGAAGCTCGACATGCTGCCTTTCGAGTGCGTCGCGCGCGGCTACCTTACCGGTTCCGGCCTAAAGGAGTATAAGGAAAGCGGTACCGTTTGCGGCATCGAGCTGCCGGAGGGCCTTACCGAGGCCTCCCGCCTGCCGGAGCCGATTTTTACTCCGGCCACTAAGGCGGAGCAGGGCGAGCATGATGAGAACGTGTCTTTTGACGCGGTCGTCGCCAAGCTGGGCAAAGAGCGTGCGGAAGAGCTGCGCGCTGCCACCCTGCGCATCTACTCCGAGGCCGCCCGCATCGCGGAGGAGAAGGGAATCATCCTGGCCGATACCAAGTTCGAGTTCGGTCTCGATGAAAATGGCACCCTGATTCTGGCCGATGAGGTCCTAACCCCGGATTCCTCCCGCTACTGGCCAGCCGATACGTATGAGGAGGGCAAGGTTCAGCCTTCCTTCGACAAGCAGTACGTGCGCAACTGGCTGACCTCGCCGGAATCCGGCTGGGACCAGGCTTCTGATGCCAAGCCGCCGCGCCTGCCTGACGACGTCGTCGAGGCCACCCGTGCGCGCTACGTCGAGGCTTACGAGCGTCTTTCGGGAAACTCCTTCTAAGGCCTAAAGCCTTCGTTACGGTAGGGTTTCGAGAAATCTCACTACAAATAAGCCCCCTAATCTAGCGAGGAGAACATGACTGAATTGACCCCGCCGATTGCCGCAAAACACCCCATCACCCGCGAGTTTCATGGCTGCAGCTTCGTGGATGATTACGAGTGGATGCGGGATAAAGAATCCGCAGAAACGCTCGATTATCTGCGCGCGGAGAATGCTTATACTGAGCAGGAGACTGCGCACCTTGAAGAGCTGACTGAGAACATCTTCCAGGAAGTAAAGTCGCGCGTGAAGGAAACGGACATGTCCGTGCCTTCGCGCAGGGGCCAGTACTGGTATTACGGTCGCTCTGTCGAGGGCAAGAACTATGGCATTAGCTGCCGCGTTCCGGTGACCGAAGGTGCTGACCCGTGGACCGCTCCCGTTATTCCAGAAGAAGGCGCGCCTGAGGGCGAGGAAATCCTCCTAGATGCCAACGAGCTAGCAGAAGGCACCGAATTCTTCGCGATGGGTGCCTCCACCGTCTCTGACTCCGGCAACCTGCTGGCTTATTCCGTGGATACCGCTGGCGACGAGCGTTTTTCTCTGGTCATCAAGGACTTGCGTACCGGTGAGCTGCTCTCCGACCGCCTCGAAGGCATCTTCTACGGTGCGACCTGGGTGGGCGATGACTACATCTTTTACACCACGGTCGATGATGCCTGGCGTCCAGATACCGTCTGGCGCCACAAGGTGGGAACCGCGCAGTCCGAAGACGTGCAAGTCATGCATGAAGCTGACGAGCATTTCAACATCGGCGTCGGCAGTATTCGCAGCGAGAAGTACCTGTTCATCGTTATCGGCTCGAAGCTGACCTCAGAGACCTGGGTGCTGGATCGTACGGACCCGGAAGGCGAATTCCAGGTTCTGTGGCAGCGCGAAGCAGGTGTTGACTACGACGTCGACTATGCCGAGATCGACGGCCAGGCCTATTGGTTTGTCACCCACAACGCCTCAGGCCCGAACTTCACCCTGGCCACCACGCCGCTGGCAGTAGGGGAGGACCTCGCACCGCTCCGCGAGCTCGATGTGCTGATTCCGCATCGCGAGGATGTGCGCCTGGAAGGCGTGGATACCTATCGCGACCAGGTCGTCGTAGGCTACCGCCGCGCCGGCATCGGGCGTGCCGCAATCATGGATGTACGCCATGGTTGGTCCGAATTTAAGGAGTTAAACTTCAACGAAGAGCTCTACACCGTGAGCGTTGGCGGCAACCCGGAATGGGATGCACCGGTACTGCGCGTGAGCTACACCTCCTTCATCCAGCCTTCGCAGCTTTTCGATTACCGCGTCGAGACTGGCGAGTACACCTTGCTCAAGGAACAAGAAGTCCCGGGCGGTTACAACAAGGATGACTACGTTGCTTACCGCATGTGGACGCAGGCTTCCGACGGCACGCAGATTCCGGTCTCCATCGTGCACCGCGCTGATCTTGACCGCACCAAAGCTAACCCGACGCTTCTCTACGGATACGGCTCTTATGAAACCAGCATGGACCCGTACTTCTCCGTATTCCGTCTGTCCCTGATGGACCGCGGGATGATTTTTGCGATGGCGCACGTCCGCGGCGGCGGCGAGATGGGCCGCACCTGGTACGACAGCGGCAAGCTTCTGCAGAAGAAGAACACCTTCACCGACTTCATCGCGGTGGCCGATGACCTCATCGCGCGCGGCGTCACCACCGCAGATCAGATGGTGGCTGAAGGCGGCTCCGCCGGAGGCCTGCTGATGGGCGCGGTGGCAAACATGGCCCCGGACCGCTTCACGGCCATCCAGGCCTCTGTGCCCTTCGTGGACCCGCTGACTTCCATCCTGAAGCCGGAGCTACCGCTGACGGTCATCGAGTGGGAAGAGTGGGGCGACCCGTACCACGACCCAGAGGTCTATGACTACATGAAGTCCTATGCGCCTTACGAGAACGTCACTGCGCAGAACTACCCGGACATTTTGGCGATTACCTCGCTCAACGACACTCGCGTGCTCTACGTGGAACCGGCGAAGTGGATTGCCAAGCTGCGTGATACCGCAAAGGGCGGGCAGTTCCTGCTCAAGACGGAGATGGTCGCTGGCCACGGTGGTGTTTCTGGACGCTATGACAAGTGGCGCCAGAATGCCTTCGAGTACGCGTGGACCATTAACAAGGCCACGGGGTTGAAAGCTTAGACGCTCCTCGCCGCGCGGACTCGCGGTGGCTGTGCGATAATTGCACTTATGCATGGCCACCTTCTAGTTTCGATTTCCAGCATCTTTTCTGACACGCGGAAGCAAACTAGTAACCTCCTCAAAGAACTAGACCGGGAAGAAATCCCGGTCTCTTTGCTGGTTGCCCCACACATTGATGGCAATTGGCACCTGGCCAAGGATGACAAGACCTTAGGCTTTCTCAAAGAGCAGGAATCCGCGGGTAGGTTGCTTATTCTGAATGGCTTCGACCAAGCGGTGCAAGGTCGTCGCGCTGAGTTCGCTAACCTCGACTCGCACGAGGCCAATCTCCGTTTGAAGGGCGCCACGCGGCAGATGGCCAAGTTGGGCTTCGAGTCGAGCATCTTCGCACCTCCACGCTGGCGTATGTCGCCTGGCACCTTGGAGGTCCTACCGAACTTTGCTTTCGACGTCGCGGTCTCCACGCGTGGCATTCACGAGCTGCGTTCCGGCAAGTTCCACCAGACCCGCAACCTGTCCTTCGGCGAGGGCTTCGGCGCGGCGAAGTGGTGGCGCCGCAACATTATTCGCGCAGCTGAGCGCTCCGCGCTGCGTGGCAACACCGTGCGTCTTTCCATCTCTGGCCGCAACCTTAATGACAGGAAAGTGGTCTCTGACTTCATCAAGGCGGTTGACCGCGCCGCGAGCGCCGGCGCGCAGCCCGCGGACTACGGCGTCTTTTTGACGAAGCGCTAAAAGCCTCCCGCGGAAGTGCACGCCGAGCGTGCACCGAACGCACGGCACGCGTGCAAAAGCGTGCACCGAACGCGCAAAAACGCACAATTTGCCAATTAGACTGCTGAATCCGCGCTAATTCAGGGCACTATTTGGCAAATTGTGCGTAGGGAGAGGAGACGCTCCGGGGAAGACGCCCCGGAGGAAACGCTCCCGGGAGCCTAGAGCTTGAGGAAATCCCGGACCTGCGGTGGCAGGGCGTCGATGAGCTGGGGTGTCAGGAACTTCAGCGAACCGCCGAGCAACATTGCGATGCCGGGGACGGCAACCGCAAGGATCAATGCGATGATGCTGCCGGTGCTCGAACCAGAGCTAGAGCCGTTACTGGAGCTGGAGCCTTTGTTGGTGCCGGGCTTGCTGTCTGGGTCGGTGTCTGGTTCTTCGTCTGGGTTAGCGGCCGCCTTGCCCAGGCTGAATCCGACCTTGACCGGGTCGTGGTCGGAGGCGCGGAACGGGGAATCGTCGTAGAAGTCCACGATGTTGTAATTGCGGCGAGAGTACTCAAAGGCCACCGGCTCGTCGGCATTGATGTTCCACACCTGGGCGTCGGTTACCTTGCCGGATACAACCTCGTTTGCCAGGACGTGGTCGAGGGAACCCAACAGGCCAGAGAACTGGTAGGAGGCATCCGCGTGGTAGTCCTCAGCGGGAACGGTGTAGCCGCTGTCGCGGAAGACATCGATGGCATCGCCGTGGGTATAGGTGTTGAGGTCACCCATCACGAAGGTGGCCTTGTCCTGCCAATCTGGCTGCTTAGCCAGGTGCTCAAGAACGGCTTCGGCCTGTGCCTTGCGCACGTTGGGGTTATTGCCCTGGCCGTCGCCGGTGTCGGCGTCACCCTTAACAACGGAACCCTTGGACTTGAAATGATTGGCCACGGCCACGAAGGTCTCGTCATCCGCGGCGTCGACTGGCGCGAACTCCTGCGCTAGCGGCTCACGGGCGGTTCCAGTGAAGCGGTCGTCGACGAAGATGCGGGATTCACCAACCGGCTTGACGCGAGCCCTTTTATAGATGAACGCGGTGCGGATGACGTCCACGGTGTCCGGCAGCTTCTCCGGGGAGGTCACGTAGGCCCACTTCTCGGAACCAGCGGCCGCGTTGAGCTCGTCTGTCAGGTGCGCCAAGGCTTGGTCGCGCTTGGACTTGTCGCCGGTGACGCCGTAGCCGTCTTCGATTTCAGAAAGGGCGATGACGTCGGCATCAAGACCGTTTACGGCCGCGACAATCTTGCGCTGCTGGTTCTCGAAGGCCTCCGCGGTATAAGCACCGCGGGTCGTGCCGCGCTTGACGGTGACCGGGTTGCCGTTCATGTCATCGTAGGAGCTGCCGCCGTACTCCTCGCCAAGGGAGGTGAAGTAGTTCAATACGTTGAAGGCACCAATGGTGTATTCGCCTTCGACGTCGAGTGCGTGCAGTTCCTTTTCGCGGGAGTCTTCCCAGGTAATCGGCAAATCGCTGCCTGCCGTATTGCCCGTTACCGGTGCGGTGGGCTGGTAGCGCCACTGTTCATGGGAGTAACCCACGATGACCGGGTGCTGGAAAGTTACCTGGTCAGTGGTGCGCAGGGACTTGATGGTCTGCGCGTTGTCCTGCGCGATATATGGCAGCGGGGTGGATTGGTCAGACTCGAGGTAGTTTTTCGTGCGGCCATCGTCCAGCGTGACCAGCTTGGCGGCGTTGGAAGCGGCGAGTTTCTGTAGGTCGGAGTCTGGGTCTGTCGACGGGTCATAAAGGTCCGACGGCTGGCGGAGTGCCTCAGTGCCCGGCGCCAGGCCTACCTCGCCATACTGGTTGAGCGCGTAGTTGTTGGTCACGGTGTGGGTGCCAGGCAGCACCAGCATGTGCTCGTAGGCCTCACGGGCGACGTCGCCTTCCGGCAGGGCCTCCAGTTCGAGCGCGGTGACCTCCGGCAGGGGAGCATCGAGCTTCTCGACGGCATCTGCGGTTAGCTGGGTGGCGTCAAAGAACTCCGAGACCTTGCCAGAAACCTGCACGGAATCCCCGAGCTGCGGATAAGCAGAGGCTTCCTTGTTACCCATGTAAATAAACAGCGCCGGGGAAGCAGCGGGAGCCTCGCTTCCGGTGCCGCCGGTCTGGATGGTGAAGCCGTTGATGCCGCCCTCGGACCACACGCCAGTGACGACGCCCTTGGTCGTGACGTTCTGGTCTTTAACCGGAGACTGAGCGCCGGTTCCCTGGATTTCTTCGATGCTTAGCTCGCGGCCGGGGTCTGCAGGCTGCGTTGGTTCCTCTGGCTCAGCGGGCGTGGTTGGTTCGTTGCCGGAAGGCGTAGGAGTGGGCGTGCTGACATGGAAATCGGCAGCGTTGTCGTCGGTATCGGTGCCCGCCTCATCGCGAGAGACTGACTCTGCATTGGAGGTGCTTGGGGCGGGGGTGCCTTCTGCCAGCTGGGCGGAACCGTAACCGGCGAGGTCAACCTTGTTGCCGGAGGCGTCGTAAAGCTTGACCGATCCCTTCGAACCGGACAGGTTCAGGGAGGATTCCGCGTCTGGGGTAGGCAGTGGCGTGGAGCCGCCGCTGCCCTGGCCAGCTTGAATCAGGTAGTGCTTGCCAGCCGGAATCGCGCCGCCGAGAGCAGCCTTGCCGCCCGAGTTGCCACCGGCGGAAAAGTACTCCACGGACCAACCATCCAGCGAGACCTCGGCTTCGGTGGGGTTGAAGAGCTCGATGAAGTCGTGGGTAAAGGTCGCACCAGAGTTTCCGCCGCCGCCGTAAACCTCAGAAAGGACCACGGCATCACCTGCGGGCGCTGCATGGGCGGGGACGGTGAGAGTGGAGAAAGTGGAGATGAGCGCGGTTAAAGAAAGCGCGCGAAGAGAACGAGAGCGCATGAGAAACCTTGCAATAGGAGATATATGACCATTTGTTTCTAAGGCACCGCGCCGGGCTTGCCAAGCGTTCATCCCCCAGATGTCTTGGGGGTTTACATGCACGCCCAAAAGGTTTGTCTTGCGGTTCACCGGGTGTTTACGCGGGCTTTGCGGGGCAGGGGCGTGCGAACTGCGCACAATTTGCCAAGCAAGCCCGGAAAATCAGCAAATTTGGGCGCACTATTTGGCAAATTGTGCCCACGCGAGGCCTCGGTGCCAGTAATCCTCCAAACCGAACCACCCCCAACCCGCCGCCCTATAGAATTGGTTTTCGTTCCCCGCGGGAAATACTGTGGGCACTAAGTCGACTACCGAGTTAAAACTTGAGCTGAATGAAACTGGAGGCACGATGGTTCAGCGCGTGTATGTGGAAAATCGCGAGGGCGGGCATGCCGCTGCATTGTCGAAGGAGTACGGCGTCAACGTGCGCGTGCTCAATCGCTACGACGTAGAGGGCACCACCGATTCCGAATTTGCTACCGCGGTCAAGTTGGTTCTTTCAGAACCGCAGGTAGACACTATTTTTTCCACGCTGGACGAGGCTGGAGTTGCAGGCGGGGTTCTCGCCGTTGAACCGCTTCCAGGCCAGTTTGATCAGCGCGCCGATTCTGCCGCACAGTGCATTCAGTTCCTCTTTGAAAGGGAGCGCCCCCGCGTGCGCACCGCGGTGGTCTATGCGGTAGATGGTGAGATTCCTGCCGCCATGCGCAAGGATCTGATTAACCCCGTCGAGTCCCGTGAAGCAGCGCTGGAGCTGCCGGAGACTTTGGCATTGCACGTCGATACCCCCGCAGACGTTGAGACCCTTGAGGGTTTCACCGCGCTTTCCGACGCCGCCCTTCCCGAGTTCGTTGCCTCCCACGGCTTGGCCATGGACGCGGACGACGCCACCTTGATTCGTAACTACTTTGCTTCCGAAGACCGCGAACCCACCATCACCGAGCTCAAGGTGATTGATACCTACTGGTCCGACCACTGCCGCCACACCACCTTCGAGACCGTCCTCGATTCCATTACCTTCAATGAGCCGACCGTTGAGGCCGCTTACCAGGACTACCTCGCAGCCCGCGAGTCCATCGGCCGCGCTAAGCCGGTGACTTTGATGGACATGGGCACCATCGCTGGTAAGGTGCTGCGTGCCACGGGCAAGCTCGACGCCATGGACGTCTCCGAGGAGATCAACGCCTGCACCGTTCATGTCACCATCACCGTGGATGGCAAGGAAGAGCCGTGGCTGCTGCTGTTTAAGAACGAGACCCACAACCACCCAACCGAAATCGAGCCTTTTGGCGGCGCTGCTACCTGCATCGGTGGCGCAATCCGTGACCCACTGTCTGGCCGCGGTTATGTCTACGGCGCGATGCGCATCTCCGGCTCCGGTAACCCGCTGGAGACCACCACTCGCGCAGGCAAGCTGCCGCAGAAGACCATTGCCCGCGTGGCAGCTGCCGGCAATTCCTCCTACGGCAACCAGATTGGCTTGGCTACCGGCCTGGTTGATGAGGTCTATCACCCGGGATACGTCGCCAAGCACCTCGAAATGGGTGCGGTAGTGGCGGGCGCACCGGCGGCGAACGTGCGTCGCGAAGTTCCGGCGGCGGGTGACCTCGTGGTGCTCGTCGGCGGTGCAACGGGCCGTGACGGTATCGGTGGCGCTACTGGTTCCTCCAAGTCGCACACCGTGGAGTCGCTGACCACCGCGGGCGCGGAGGTGCAGAAGGGTAACGCGCCGGAGGAGCGCAAGCTCCAGCGCCTGTTCCGCAACCCGGAGTTTTCCAAGCTCATCAAGCGCTGTAATGACTTCGGCGCCGGCGGCGTCGCCGTCGCAGTGGGCGAGCTGGCGGATTCGCTGGAGATCAACCTCGATGCGGTCCCGAAGAAGTACGAGGGCCTGAACGGCACCGAGCTGGCTCTGTCCGAATCCCAGGAGCGCATGGCCACCGTCGTTGAGGCAGGCGACCTCGACAAGCTGATCGCGCTGGCTAACGAGGAGAACCTCAACGCCGTGGTCGTTGCGGAGGTCACTGACTCGGGCCGCATGCGCATGCATTGGCGCGGCAACACCATCGTTGACCTTTCCCGCGAATTCCTAAACACCAACGGCGCCGACAAGCACGTCGACGTCGAGGTTGCCCCCGCCGCTGATTGGCGCGGCGCGGCCCGCGAGTGGGCACGCCGGGAGGACTTCAACGCGTCTTTCCTCGGCATGGCCTCCGACCTCAACGTGGCTTCCAAGCAGGGCCTGTCTGAGCGCTTCGACTCCACCGTCGGTGCCGGCACCGTGCTGATGCCTTTCGGCGGCACCCGCCAGGCCACCCCGATCCAGGCCACGGCACACACCCTGCCGGCGCTGGGAGAGACCACCAACTGCTCCGTGATGTCCTGGGGCTACAACCCATACGTCACTGAGGCCAGCCCGTTCCACGGGGCCTACCTCGCGGTGGTGGAGTCGGTGTCTAAGCTGATTGCTACCGGCGCCTCCTTCGACGAGACCTACTTGTCTTTCCAGGAGTACTTCGAGCGCATGGACTCCGCTGCGGCGTGGGGCAAGCCGGCTGCCGCGCTGCTGGGCACCATCAAGGCCCAGCTTGGACTCGGCGTCGCCGCGATTGGCGGCAAGGACTCCATGTCCGGCACCTTCGAGGAGCTCAGCGTCCCGCCGACGGTCATCTCGGTTGCCGTCAGCCACGACGATGCCACGCACATGGTGCCGAACTACTTCAAGGCAGCGGGCCACAAGGTCACGCTCTTCCAGCCGGAGATCGCTGGCGCAGAGGATACTGCGCTGGCCGGCCTGCCCACCCCAGATTCCCTGGTTGCCAACTTCCGCACCGTGACGGAGCTGCTGCGCTCCGGCAAGGTCATCTCCGCTTACACCCCGGGCTTCGGCGGCCCTGCCGAGTCCGTGCTGAAGATGGGCTTGGGCGAGGGCATCGGCTTCGCCTTTACTGACGACGCCCCGCTCTACGACTACGCCTACGGCGCCTTCGTCCTGGAGTGGGCAGACGGCGAGGAGCCAACCGCGGGCTCGGTTATTGGTGAGACCGCTGAGGGCGGCTTCACCTACCGCGGCACCGAGGTTTCCTTTGCCGACGCCGAGGCCGCCTACCTGGGCACTCTCGAAGAGATCTACCCGAGCTTCATTGAGCAGACTGGTTCGGTCTCCCTGGCAGACGCCACTTCTTCGGTCTCCGGATCTGAGGCGCCGACCATCACCCCGACCCACGGTGGCGCCAAGGCTTCCGCTCTCATCCCGGTCTTCCCGGGTACCAACTGCGAGTACGACTCCGCCCGCGCGCTGCGTCGCGCTGGCATCGAGCCGGAGATCCTCGTGGTGCGCAACCGCACCCCGGAAGACATCGCTGAGTCCGTCGACCGCATGGCCGCGGCTTTGGATCGCTCCCAGATGCTCTTCCTGCCGGGCGGCTTCTCTGGCGGCGACGAGCCGGACGGTTCCGCGAAGTTCATCACGTCCTTCCTGCGTAACCCGTCGCTTACCGCGGGTGTGCAGGGGCTTCTCGACGAGCGCGGTGGCCTGGTCCTCGGCATCTGCAATGGCTTCCAGGCGCTGATCAAGCTGGGCTTGGTGCCGTTCGGCAAGATTACTGAGCCGGGCACTGAGACCCCGACGCTAACCTTCAACACGATTGGTCGCCACCAGTCGCGTATTTCGCGTGTGCGCGTGGTCAATAACGCATCGCCGTGGCTGTCCAAGATTAACGAGGGTGATGTCTTCACCGTCCCGATTTCTCACGGCGAAGGCCGCATCACCGCTGGTGAGTCCGAATGGGAGCGTCTAAAGGCAGCTGCCGTTACCCAGTACGTCGACGTTGCAGGCAACCCGCTGATGGATATCTCCGTTAACCCGAACGGTGGCCTCTTCGCCCTTGAGGGCATCATGTCCGAGGACGGCCGCGTCCTGGGCAAGATGGGCCACTCTGAACGCATCTCGGCATCTACCTACAAGAACGTGCCGGGCGAGTACGATATGAAGCTCTTCGAGTCTGCGGCGGAGTACTTCCGCAAGTAGTTCCGAGCCCGGCTGGTTGGGTCCCCCTGGTTGGGTCTCATTCCTTGGCTCCCTTTGCTAGCAAAGGGAGCCTTTTTTACCCCAAAACACAAAACTCCACTCGCAATAGGACCCAACCAATGGGACCCAAAGACGGGGACCCAAAGACGGGGACCCAACCGGGGTGGAAGCCTCAGAGCGAATGGAGTTCGTGATGCCCAGGAGAAATCGCGTGAGCGCCGCGACTTAAGCGCCGATTGCGCGCGCGATGGTCTGCGCCCAGCTGACCTTCATCTCGTGTGTAAAGAGCCCGAAGGAGTGCGAACCCTGCTCGCTGTAGTAGCGGTTAACGTTCACGCCGGCGCGGCGCGCGTTGTGCGTGAAGGTCTCGGTGCACTGGTTGGCAACCACCTCAACTGCACGCGGGCCAACGCTGGTCACCGGGTTGATGTTGTTGCCATCAATCGGACCCGGGTTGCCGGATGCAGAAGCCACGAAGACATCTACACCGCGCAGGCGACCCGGATTGAAGTTCGGGTCATGGTCCGCCCACTGCGGCGAGCCCGGCAGACCCCACGCGTTGAAAGAGGAGCCGCCTCCGTAAGCCATCATTGCCGTCGAGGTCAGAACGCCCGTCGGATCAGAGCGCACTGGGCAGCCAGAGTAGGAAGCGGCCGCCTTGAAACGCTGTGGCGCATGCGCCGCGATATCGAGCGCCGCCGCACCGGTGGAGGAGAGGCCGCCGATGGCATCGCGGCCGGTGCCGTGGAATTCGGCGTCGATAAGCGGCGGAAGCTCCTGGGTCATGTAGGTGTTCCACTTGTTTACGCCCAGGATTGGGTCGGCCTGGTTCCAGTCCGTGTACAGCGAGTATGGGCCGCCAAGCGGCATGACTACGTTGACGTTTTTATCCGCGAACCATGGTCCGACGTCGGTATGCGTCATCCAGTTCATGCCCTCCTGGCCGCCCTGGATGCCAGGCAGGAGATAGAAGCTCGGGCGCGGTTGGTCGCCGCCCGGCAGCAGCACGTTGTTGGTGATGATTTCGCGGTTGGCAGGAGACCACACGTCGACGACCCAGTGGTTGCCGTTGATGTGGCGTTTGCCCACGATCTTGGCCTGGTCACCCAGCCAAGGCTGCGGGTTGGTCACGCGCGAGGAGACCTTCTCCAGGTGGCTCGACTGCGCCATGGCGGGGGTGGTGGTTGAGCCGATCGTCAGCGCGAGGACGCCGGCGGCAGCGACGGACTTGAGCAGGGTTCCAATGGAGCGTGTGGAAGTCATAGTGGGAGCAAGTGTACAAGGATTTTTCAGCTTGTATAAGTATTTCCCAGGAAAAGTTGAAAAAAGATTCAACTACTGAGACTAAAGTGGCACGCGCTATTCGATGCCGAGCGCTGGCCCGAGCGTCGTCTCCCAGGCCGTGTACAGCTGCGCTCCGAAGAAGATTTCGTAGTCGGTCGAATCCGGTCAGGCCTCGCCGATTTCGGAGGTGGTGCAAAATTTAATAAGCATAACAAAATAGTGGGCATTTCCTTGAAAGCGTCGGACGGGCGCCGTATAGTTACGGCGACGTAAGTTTTCTCCGAAGTGAGGCGGCTACCCATTGATGGCTAACAAGGAAAACACTGCGCTATTAGAAGGGGTGGAGCAGGCGCCACCTGAGGGGCTCGTCGAGCGGCGCTATTTCATCGCTGACCGTGGCCCACGCCCCCTCACTCGCGGCTGGGGCCACTTTTTTGCCGCGATTTGCTCGGTGATCGCATCTACTGTGCTGATTACCTATTCCTGGATGACGCTGCCCTGGTGGCACGCGCTAGCCGTTACCGTCTACGGCGTCGGCGTAGTGGGCTTGTTTGGCGTGTCCGCCCTTTATCACCGTTGGCCATGGCCGAGCTTGCGGGCAGTGCGTTGGTGGCGTCGGGCGGATCACGCAACCATCGCTGTCTTTATTGCGGCGACGTATACGCCGCTGTGTGCCATCGTCTTAGACGTGAAGCAGGCATCGCTCATGCTGGCTATTGCTTGGGCTGGGGCAATCTTGGGTGTCATCCTGAATCTGTTGTGGATAGACCATCCACGCTGGCTCGATGTGGTGGTCTATCTGGCATTGGGATGGTTGGTGGTCCCACTCATTCCCACCCTGTGGGGTGCCGCTGGCGCCGTAGTTGTGTGGCTGCTTTTTGCCGGCGGAGTGATCTATTCGCTAGGCGCTTTGGCCTATGGCTTCAAATGGCCGGGCCGCAACGCCCGGTGGTATGGCTACCACGAGCACTTCCACAGCGCGACTATCGCGGCTGCGGTTGTGCACATGGTGGCCATTTGGATGGTCGTGGCGGCCTAGGCGTTCAAATGGGGACAGGCGCCTAATCGCGCAGCGGGTCCACGCCGGCTTCGGTGAGCATCGGGATGTTGGATACCTCGGAAGGTAGGCCGAATGCGTCAACCAGAACCACGGACCACGGTGCCAAAGAATCCACCAGATCATTGATTGCAGCGCGGGCGGCCTTCATACGGCCGGCCGGAAGCAAGTTGTGCTCCTGATACCAGCCCGCGTGCTCGACCAGCGTGGACAGCACGAACAGGTGACGTAGCTGCTCGAAGACCTGGCGTGCGAGGGACCCTACCTCCAGGCGGTCTTCCGCCTCAATCATCGCTTGGACCAGCAGCGTATCTACACGGGCCCAGCCTGCCGCGATGAGGTGATCCTGGCATTGGTCCACGATGGCGGCTGCCTGCACCTTGTCGGCCTTGCGGGCCGGCTGGATACGATGAACGAGAGAAAGCAGGACGGACTGGGCACGGTCGTCGATGAGCTTGGCTTGGTAGACGGCGTCGAAAAGCGATGCCTCGTTCGGATTGACCAGGTCCACCAGCCCCTGCAGACGCGTGGTGAAACCAGTGCGGCGGCGCACGACTTCAGTGGCGGTCGTCGCGGCATAGCGCACGGTATCCCATGGAGACATGTCATTCATCGCGCGGCCGTAGGCGGTGAGCAGGTTCTTGCCTACCATCTGAATCAGCACGGTGTTATCGCCTTCAAAGGTGGCGAAGACATCGGAGTCGGCGCGGTAGGTGGTCAGGCGGTTTTCTGACATATAGCCCGCGCCGCCGCAGGCTTCACGGCATTCCTGAATCGTGCGGATGGCGTGCTGGGTCTGTGCGGCTTTAATCGCGCCGGCCAAAGACTCCATCTCGCGGGAGGCATACTTTTGCTCCTCGGTGGGAGTGGTCACGGACCACGAGCCTGCCTCCTGGCTGTCATTCATCTCCTGGTAGCGCTCCAGAATTTGGTTGTGTAGCAGGTGCAGCGCATAAGAGCGCGCCAGCGGGATGAGCAGGCGGCGGCGGTGCTGGCGGTGATCGATAAGGTGCTTTTCGGCGCCGGTTGCGCCTTCGAATTGGCGGCGTCGGTTGGCGTAGCGCACCGCGATGTCCAGCGAGGCCTCCGTGGCGGCGCCCGCGGCACCAGCCACGCCCATGCGCCCGCGGATCAGCGTGCCGAGCATGGTGAAGAAGCGGGCGTTGGGGTTTTCAATCGGCGAGGAATACCTGCCTTTTTCATCGACGTCTGCGAAGCGGTTGAGCAGGTTTACACGCGGTACGCGCACGTTGTCGAAGCGGAGCGTGCCATTATCGACGCCCACGAGTCCACCCTTGTGGCCGTGATCGCCCAAGGTGATGCCCGGCAGCGCGTTGCCTTGCTCGTCACGAATCGGAACGATGATGGCGTGCACGCCGTGGGTGCGGCCATCGCTTTCCGGGGTCATAAGCTGCGTGAACACGACGGCGGCACGGCCGTCCTGGGCGGCGTTGCCGATGTAGTTCTTCACCGCGGTATCGCTCGGGGTATTTATGATGAATTCATCGGTTTCCGGGTCGTAGTTCGCCGTGGTCTCAAGGGATTGCACATCAGAGCCGTGGCCGCGTTCGGTCATGGCGAAACAACCAGGTAGCTCCAGGGATGCGGCCTTTTGAACCCACTCGATGTGGCGCTCGGTGCCGAGCTGGTCGAGGGCGCCGCCCCACAGTCCCCACTGCACGCCGGACTTGATGGCGAGTGAGCCGTCGACCCAAGCCAGGCCTTCGAGTGTGAAAGTGGAAAGAATCGGTTTGCCGGGCCCGCCATTGTCGCGGCGCAGACCTTTTTGGAAACCGCCGAAGTCGCGCACCTTAGCGAGATTGTTGAAGGTATGTGCGCGCTGCTCGGCGACGGAGAGATCTGGATGCGGGAAGAGCTCCGGATCATTGATGAACTCGCGTAGCTCCTGACGGAAAGCGGCGTGTGGGCCATCGAGTAGGTTGCCCAGCTCGGTAGCTACGGATGGCTTCGGTGTCTTGGGCAGGCGGCGCGGGCTGCGCGGCTCTGCTTGGGCGGTGGTGGAACGAAGATTTGCGCGGTTTGCCTCGGTGGTGGAAGCAGCGCTGGAATCCTTGCTTTGAGTCTTGAGGAGTGCCATGATTTTTCCTTCTTTGGGCGGCTGCTTTTGGCAGCCGGGGATTTTTTGGGGTGCGGGTTAGCGTTCGATGATGGCGGCCACGCCTTGGCCGCCGGCGGCACAGATGGAGATAAGAGCGCGGCCGCCGCCTGCTTCCTGCAGGACCTTCGCGGCGGTGGCGAGGATGCGCGCCCCGGTGGCCGCGAAGGGGTGGCCGGCAGCCAACGAAGAACCCTTGACATTGAGCTTGCTGCGGTCGATGGGGCCGAGCGCGCCGGGCAGGCCGAGGCGCTCGCAGCAGTAAGTCTCGTCCTCCCACGCATTCAAGGTGGCAAGGACTTGCGAGGCGAAGGCTTCGTGGATTTCGTAGAAGTCGAAATCTTGCAGGGTGAGGTTGTTGCGCTCGAGGAGACGCGGCACCGCATAGGTCGGCGCCATGAGAAGGCCGTCTCCGCCGTGCAGGAAGTCCACTGCGGCGGTCTCGGAATCAACTAGGTAGGCGAGCGGCTCGAGGTTATGGCTTGCGGCCCAGGATTCGCTGCCCAGGAGGGTGACTGCCGCGCCGTCGGTAAGCGGCGTCGAATTGCCGGCGGTCATTGTGGCCTGGGTGCCGTGCTGCTCGGCATCGCGCTTTCCAAAGACTGGCTTTAGCTGGCCGAGCTTTTCTGGCGTGGAGTCAGGACGGAGGTTGGTATCGCGGTTAACACCCATGAAGCCGGTGCTGAGGTCGTTAAAGAAACCTTCCTCCCAGGCCTGATGAAGCTTCTGGTGAGAAGCGAGCGCGAGCTCGTCCTGGGCGGCGCGGCTTACGCCCATTTTGCGGGCCGTGATAGCCGCGTGGTCGCCCATGGAAAGCCCCGTGCGCGGCTCGCCGTTTTGGGGCTGCTCGGGCGCGAGCTGGGCGGGGCGAATTGAGCCGATGAGCTTTGCACGTTGGGAAAGAGTCTTTGCGCGGCTGAGTCCGATGAGGGTGCGCCGCAGGGAATCGTTTACGGCAAGCGGGGCGTCTGAGGTGGTATCCGTGCCGCCGGCGATGCCGGATTCGATGCGGCCGCGGGCAATGGCGTCACCAACATGGATGGCGGCGGCCAAAGAGGTGCAGCAGGCCTGCTGCATGTCGAGCGCCGGGGTAGTAGAAGTAAGCGCCGAGCCAAGGACTACCTCGCGGGTGAGGTTGAAGTCTCGCGAGTGCTTGAGTACCGCGCCTGCTGCTACGAGCCCTACCCGTTCCTCGTGCAGGCCGAAGCGCGCGACGAGTCCGTCGAGGGCGCTGGTGAGCATGTCTTGATTGGAGGCGTGCGCGTATTCCTTGTTGGAACGGGCAAACGGAATGCGGTTGCCGCCCAAGATTGCGACGCGGGGCGAACTGCTGGTCATTGCGACTCCTTGCTGGGAAACCAGAGGTGGAAAAGTTTTCACTGGAATGTCCTAAATCACATTCCGAATGATAGTGTTAGTTGTATCACTCAATTAACTAACCTTGCAACCTCTTACAAAAAGGCTTGCAACCTTGTTAAAGGAAGGATTTCGAATGCCCAAACTCAATTTCGCCGAGAAACTAATCAACTCTCCAGTGGCCGCGAAGGCGGGCGTGCCGCAGGGCTATCCGCTGCGCCGCTTCACCCCCGGGGAGCCGGCTTTAGGCGCCCCAGTGGTCATTGATTCTGCAGGAGCGGGCCGCATCGCCCACTTCCTTTCCACTGCGCTCGCAGTGGACTATCAGCTGCTTTCGGTGGAGGCGGAAACTGGGCGGGGTGCGCTGGTATTCGACGCCACCGGAATCGAGGAGCCAGAGCAGCTGCGAGAGCTCTACGATTTCTTCCATCCGCAG
The DNA here is from genome assembly GCF_001836185.1 of Corynebacterium sp. HMSC036D03. Lineage (NCBI taxonomy): Bacteria > Bacillati > Actinomycetota > Actinomycetes > Mycobacteriales > Corynebacteriaceae > Corynebacterium > Corynebacterium sp. HMSC036D03. The sequence continues at coordinate 22,512 of NZ_KV827710.1, read as the reverse complement.
CTGCGCAACCTCGCACCGAATGCACGCTTGCTGGTCATCGGCACCACCCCGGAGAAAACTGCGACCATCGATGCCCGCATTGCCGCCCGCGCCCTCGAGGGCTTCACGCGTTCGCTGGCTAAGGAGATGCGCAAAGGCGGTACCGTGAACCTCATTTGGGTCGAACCCGGCGCCACGGCGGAAATCGAATCCACGGTGCGCTTCTTCCTCTCCGGTAAGTCAGCGTTCGTAGACGGCCAGGTGGTGCGCGTGAAGGCCGCTACCGCCGAGGCGGACGCAGACTGGCAGGCGCCTTCTCAAGACCGTCTCGCCGTGGTCACCGGCGCAGCCCGGGGCATCGGCGCCACTATCGCGGAGGTGCTGGCTCGCGATGGCGCGCAAGTCATCTGTATCGACGTCCCCGTCGCGAGTGAGCACCTCAGCAAAACGGCAAACAAGGTCAAGGGCACCGCGCTACCGCTGGACGTTACTGACCCGGGTGCTGCCGCGATCATCGCAAAGCATGCGCAGCGCCACTATGGCCGCCCCATCGACGTCATCGTCCACAATGCCGGCATTACCCGTGACAAGCTGCTGGCAAATATGAACGAGGGGCAGTGGGACGCCGTCCTCGCCGTTAACCTCATAGCTCCAGTGCGTATCACCGAGGCGCTGCTGGATAGCGGAGATCTTGCAGCCGGGGCAGCGGTGGTGGGCGTGTCTTCCATGGCGGGAATCTCCGGCAACCGTGGCCAGACCAATTACGCCACCACCAAGGCCGGCATCATTGGGCTGGTTGATGCCCTCACCCCGGTACTGGCAGACAACGGTTCCACCATCAACGCGGTGGCGCCGGGATTTATCGAAACTGCCATGACCGCAGCCATGCCCACCGGCCCACGTGAGATTGGCCGCCGCATCAATTCCCTGCAGCAGGGCGGCTTGCCAGTTGACGTCGCCGAGACCGTCGCCTACTTCGCCGCCCCGGCCTCCGCGGCGGTCACAGGTAACACCGTGCGCGTGTGCGGCCAGAACATGATGGGAGCGTAAATGCTAGACCGCAATGTGCAGAACCTGAAAGAGATTCCGCAGCTTTCCAAGCTTTACCGCAAGCAGGTGATAAAGGCGCTGCCCGGTGTTGCGGGAAAACGCGTTATCGATGACCCACCAATTGCCTACCGGGTAGAAGGTGTATACATTGATCCGGAGCATCTTGCTGCTTATTGCCAAGCAGTGGGTTTCCGCCTGGGCAACGAGGTTCCGGTTACCTACCCTTATGCGCTGGCCTTCCCGCTAGCGGTCAAAGTCATGGACTCGCCGGGTTTTCCTTTCCCCGCCATGGGCATTGTTCATCTTTCAAACAAGATTGAACAATTCCGCCCTTTGCACGTGGAAGATGCTTTTACCATCGACGTCCACGCGGAGAACCTGCGCAGCCACCGCAAGGGGCTGGTGCTCGACATGATTACCTCCATCTATGTAGAAGGCATCTTGGTCTGGCAGCAAACCTCCGCATTCCTAGGGCCAAAAGCACACTTTTCTTCCTCCACTCCGGCAGATGTGCAGGTAAGGCCAGAGGCCGCCCGCTTCTTGCCGCAGCCGGAAAAGCCCGCGCCGGGGGTAACGGCCATTGCAACGCTGCGTTTTAGCCCGGAAACTGTAAAGACCTACGCAGCCGCTTCTGGGGATAAGAACCCCATTCACACCTCCCGGCTGGGCGCGAAGGCCTTTGGTTTTCCGAACACGATTGCCCATGGCATGTTCACCCACGCCAAGATGCTCACTGCGTTTGAGGGGCGCCTGCCCGATGCAGTGCGCGTGCAAGCAGACTTCTACAAGCCGGTCATATTGCCGGCCACCACGGCGCTTTTTAAACAAAAAGAAGGCTCCGGTTGGAACGCGCAGCTGCGCCAAGCCAAAAACGTTGAAAAGCTCCACGTTGCCGTCAACGTGGAGCCAGCGCACTAATCCAAGTGCTGGTGCTGCGGAGCCACAACCAGTGGCTTCGGGGAGTACTTTCCGCGCAGCTCGCGCAGGACGCCGGCGTGCTCCCACAGCGCCTTGTCCTCTGCCGTCTTCGGCGTGAACTGACGGGCTGCCATCGGCTGCCAGTCGGCGTCCATCGCCATATAAGAAACCGTGGCGTGGATGGCAGTCTCCAGATTCTGGCGTCCACCGCGCGGGTTGCCAGAGCGGACGTGGATGGACATCTGCATGGAGCGTGCATCGGTGCGCATCATACGGGCATCCACCTCGATGAGGTCACCGATGGCAATCGGCTGGTAAAAGCGAATACCGCCGGCATAAACGGCCACGGTGTGCTCGCCCGACCACTCCATGGTGCAGGCCGCGCCCGCCTCATCGATCCACTCCATGGCGGTGCCGCCGTGGACCTTGCCGCCCCAATTGACGTCGGTCGGCTTTGCTAGGAAGCGGTTGATCATGCGCGGGGCGTCGGAAGGTCCGTCATAAGTCTGCTTTTCCATCTCATCCTCGATGGCTCGGCGCAGCTCGATGCGGGACTCGGCCGCCTCCCAGACACGATGTTGGTCGTCGGAAGTCGGCTCAAACGGTGGCACAGGGGTGGACTTACCCGTTTCCGGATCCTTCGCCACGAAAATAACCAAGCAATCGCAAGCGCGCGTGAAGATGCCATCGCGTGGGTCTGCGGAAAGGACTTCGTTGACGATGTGCATCGAAGAACGGCCTGTCATGGCGATTCGCGAGCGCACCTCCACCAAGTGCCCGGAAGGAATCGGGCGAGTGAAATGGATGTGGCCCACATAGGCGGTAACGCAGTAGGCACCGGACCACTGGACCGCGCACGCATACGCTGCCTTGTCGATCCACTCCAAGACGCGGCCGCCGCCAATGCCCTGCGCACCAGCGATGGTCATATCCGTGGGCGCCGCCATGAATCGGAGGGTGATCGATGGCGACTTCGCGGTTTCAGTATTCTCTTGTTCCGGAAGGGTTAGTGACATGCATAGAAAGTTATCAGGGAGGCCGAATTAGCGCATGAAAAATAAGGTAGACCCAGCGGCCACGCGCGCTGCCGTGGTGGCGGTCCAAGACTGGATAAAACGCCCCGATGAGGTGGAAAAACCAGGTAGGGCATTGCTTGCCGATGCCGTCCGTCGCACCGCCCGCACCCTCGAAGTCGACGCGCCGGGCCATTCCGTGGAGCTGCGGGTGCCCCCATTCGTGGCAGTTCAATGCATCGAAGGTCCTCGCCATACGAGGGGTACCCCACCCAATGTGGTGGAGATGGACCCATTGACGTGGTTGCAGCTGGCCACGGGCCTGCTCCGCTGGGAAGAAGCCGTTTCCGCCGCTTGCCTCGAAGCTTCCGGCTCCCGCTCCGGCGAAATCGCAGGATGGCTGCCAGTCATTCCGTTAGTTTCTACTGCCCACAACGACTAGGATTAGCGCCGTGGTAGCTGAAAGAACTCCCCATATCACCAATCTCGATGATCACAACGAGACCGAACCCCGCGAGGAATGCGGCGTCTTTGGCGTCTGGGCTCCGGGGGAAGAGGTTTCGAAGCTGACCTACTTTGGTCTCTTCGCCTTGCAGCACCGCGGCCAGGAGGCCGCCGGTATCGCAGTCGGTGACGATGACAGCCTTGTCGTATTCAAGGATATGGGCCTGGTGTCCAATATCTTCGATGAATCCATCCTGGCCTCTCTTCAAGGCAACGTCGCCGTAGGGCATACCCGGTACTCCACCGCAGGCGGCAAGGAATGGGCCAACGTACAGCCCATGTTTGCCACCACCTCCAATGGCATCGACATTGCCTTGGGCCATAATGGCAACCTTGTTAACTACTTGGAGCTGCGCGAGGAAGCAGTAGAGCGCGGGCTGGTTGCACCGCAGCAAGAGTCGGTTTCCGATTCCATGTGCTTGTCCATGCTGCTTGCCGACGGCGTGAGTGATAGCGTCAGCATCTTCGAATCCGCTCGTGCGCTGCTCCCGCGTGTGAAGGGCGCATTCTGCCTGACCTTTACCGATGGGCACACGCTCTACGCTGCGCGTGACCCACACGGCGTGCGCCCGCTGGTGCTGGGCCGTTTGCCAAAGGGCTGGGTAGTAGCTTCGGAGACGTGTGCGCTCGACATCGTCGGCGCGCAGTTCATCCGCGAGATTGAACCGGGCGAGCTCATCTCCATCGACGAGGCGGGCATCCGCTCGGAGAAGTTCGCGGAGCCAACTCACCACGGTTGCGTCTTCGAGTACGTCTACCTGGCACGTCCTGACACCGACATCAAGGGCCGTTCGGTGAATGCGACGCGTGTGGAAATCGGGCGTCGCCTAGCGCGGCAATACCCGGCCCCAGATGCGGACCTAGTCATTCCAGTGCCTGAGTCCGGTAACCCGGCGGCCGTGGGCTATGCCCGCGAGTCCGGAATCACCTTCGCGCACGGCCTGGTGAAGAATGCGTACGTTGGCCGCACCTTCATTCAGCCCACCCAGACGCTGCGCCAGCTGGGCATTCGCCTGAAGCTGAACCCGCTGCGCGAGGTCATTGAGGGCAAGTCCCTGGTGGTCGTGGATGACTCTATCGTGCGTGGCAACACCCAGCGCGCGCTGATTCGCATGCTGCGCGAGGCGGGCGCGGCGGAGGTGCACGTGCGCATCGCTTCGCCGCCAGTGAAGTGGCCATGCTTCTATGGCATTGACTTCGCCTCCCCGGGCGAGCTCATTGCGAATGCGAATCCGTCGGATGACCCAGAGGTAGTCTGCAAGACTATCTGTGACGCCATCGGTGCGGACTCCCTCGGCTTCGTCTCCATCGATGAGATGGTCGCCGCGACCCAGCAGCCTCACCATGAGCTGTGCACCGCCTGCTTTGACGGTGTCTACCCACTCGGCCTCCCGGCCGGCAACCCGAACGCTGAGGCCGTGCGCTCCCTGCTCGGCGAAGAATCCTAAAACACAAGGCAAGGAACAAAAATGAGCGAGAATACTTACGCGGCAGCTGGCGTCAGCATCGAAGAAGGCGACCGCGCCGTCACCCTGTTTGCGCCGCACGCAAAGCGTGCAACCCGACCGGAGGTCATGGGCGGCCTGGGCGGCTTCGCGGGCCTGTTCAAGCTGGGCGAATACAAAGAGCCGGTCCTGGCTGCAGGCTCCGATGGCGTTGGCACCAAGCTGGCTGTTGCGCAGGCGATGGACGTCCACGACACCATCGGTATCGACCTGGTTGCAATGTGCGTCGATGACCTCGTGGTGTGCGGCGCGGAGCCGCTATTCCTGCAGGACTACATTGCCGTGGGCAAGGTCGTACCGGAGAAGGTCGCAGAGATTGTGAAGGGTATCGCTGAGGGCTGCGTGCAGGCAGGCGCTGCGCTGCTCGGCGGCGAGACCGCTGAGCACCCAGGAGTAATGGACCCAGAAGAATACGACGTCTCCGCAACCGCCGTGGGAGTAGTCGAGGCAGATTCCATCCTGGGCCCGGACAAGGTCCGCGACGGCGATGTCCTCATCGCGATGGCCTCTTCCGGCCTGCACTCCAACGGCTACTCCCTGGCTCGCTACGTCCTGCTGGAGCAGGCAGGTCTGCCGCTCGATGGCCACATCGAGGAGCTTGGCCGCACCCTCGGCGAGGAGCTGCTGGAGCCGACTCGCATCTACGCCAAGGACTGCCTGGCTCTGACCGCTGAGTGCAACGTTTCCACCTTCTGCCACGTCACCGGCGGTGGCCTGGCCGGCAACCTGGAGCGCGTCATTCCGGAGGGCCTGACCGCTGAAGTTAACCGTTCCACCTGGACCCCGGGCCAGATCTTCAAGACCATCGCTTCTGTGGGCAAGGTTTCCCTGGAAGAGATGGAGAAAACCTTCAACATGGGCGTTGGCATGATTGCCGTCGTCGCTCCGGAGGATCGCGAGCGCGCCCTGGCTATGATGGCTGCCCGCCACGTTGATGCGTGGGAGCTCGGCACCATCCGCGCCGCCGGCGAGGGCGAAGAGCGCGTCATCATGAACGGCGAGCACCCGAACTACTAAGCCCGCCCAACCACTTCTGCTTTCGGCCTTCCGTTCTCTGCCACATCGCGGTGGAGGAGGGGAGGTCGTTTGTGGTTTTCCTCTTCCGGCGCCGGTTTTCCTGCGCTTCCGCTCGGCTCTTCGGCGTTTTCGCGCGGATGGTAAAACCGCACCATTTAGGGCCGTCTGTCCAGCGGACGCCAAATGCAGTTGAAGCCTAGTGTGGTTTTCAAATGGTGAGGTTGCACTGTAACCACTGTGGCTGTAGTGGGCTCCTGGGGCGGGTGACGCCTCACCTCACCATTTGTTCCTCACCATTTGGAAATGCCGGCCGAGGGAAGGCCGAGGGAAGGGTAGGGGCAGCCCAGGCAGACCAGGGAAGCGGCCGTGAAGAGCAGGGTGCCGCGGGAAAGAGCCGGGCAGCGGCCAAAAGCAAAAGGCCGCAACCACGCGAAGCGGCCGCGGCCTACAGCTGGAGTCCCAGCGGCGAAAAGGAAAGCGCCTTAGCGCTGGTCCTCCTCGTCGTCTTCGTCCCACTCGTCGACGTAGTCGGCGTAAGGATCCTCGTCCTCGTAATCGTGGGAGTTGTTCGGGTTTTGGGAGGCAAGCTCCCGCTGGAGCGAATCCAGATCCATTTCAGGCGAATTGTACTTCAGCTGGCGTGCAACTTTGGTCTGCTTTGCCTTTGCGCGTCCGCGTCCCATGTGCATGACCCCCTTGAGGTGAGTAGGGCGTTCCAGGGATTCTTGGACGCCCCATCGGCTTAAATCTAAAAGTGTATCTTCCTGTTAGACACAATAGCCTGTGTGACGAAAAAATTCCGCACCACCCCCCTACATATGCCAAAACGAGTGGGATAACTCGCGCAGAGGGCTAAATGAGTTATCGGCCACGCAACTTTTCTACCGCAGCTCGTCCCGCCTTCGGGCCCTCATCGACGGGGATTGAGTCATTTTCCACGGATGCAGCGACATCCCCAATGGAAAGCTGTTGGCCGCTCAAAGCCGAGCGCTTGACCAGCGCGAGTGCGATGGGACCAAAGTCGCAGTCATCGACCACTGTGCCGAGACGTCCCACGCGGCGCCCGCCGAGAGTAACGTCCGCACCAATCTCCGGACGAGTAGGCGCCGAGCCATCCAGATAAAGCATCACCAAAAGCCGCGGCGAGCGGCCGAGATTCTCCACCCGGGCGACGGTCTCCTGGCCGCGGTAGCACCCCTTGTTCAGGTGCACGAATGCCGGCGCATCCCCGCGTGAAATCCAGTGCGGGACCTCGTGGGCAATCGCCTTTGCATCCAGGTCCGCGGCGAGCTCCGGCTCCAGCGCCTTTACACGCTCGGCGGTGTAGGCCATCAGTCCCACCAAGGTTCCGCCAGCCGATTCCAGTTCCGCCACGGCTGCCTCTAGGTCTTCACGCGGGACGAGATAGTCCGCGCGCTGCGGGCCGCGCCAGGCGACGTCGCGCGACACCACCGCGCTCGCTGGCGCCGGCAGGGCAGAACCCAGCACGGTGATAACCGCCAAGTGTGCTTCTTTCACCGTCACCTGGGACCAGAAGATCATTTTGGTCAAAAAATCCAGCAGCGAAGAAAACTGGGCTTCTGGAATATCCAGGTAGAAGGCCTCGCCAACTCGGGTGAGATCCATGTGGTGGAGCACGTGGCCCTGTATGTCTAGGTCGAGGGCGCCGGCGCTGAAGCCAGAGGGGGCGTCGTCAAGCTTTTGCGATAACAAGTTGTTGAGGAAGGTCGCAGCCTCTGGGCCCTCGACCTTGATGACGCGGCGCTGGGAGCGGTCCACGATCCCGGAGCCGGTTTCGATGATCCTTTGCTCCTTGAGCGGGTTACCGTAGTGCCAGGCGACGCCCGCGGCGTCGATTGCAGTGGCGTCTTGGAACTCAGCGGCGCCTGTGCGCGCTAAAAGTGGCGAAGAATAACTCACGAGATCCGATGGTAGGGCATAATAAAAATTATGGAGTTCACGCCTCGAAAAGAGCCGGTCATCTACGTTGTAGAGCCCTATGGTGGCTCTGTGCGCAAGCATCATCCGTCGCTGCCACTTATCTATTGGGATGACGCCGCTGTCACTCGCGGTGACGGCATCTTTGAGTCGCTGCTGGTGCGTGATGGCAAGGTGGCCAACATTGCCCGGCATAGCGCGCGCTTCGTGAACTCAGCACAGGCCCTCGAGCTGCCGGAACCGCAGATTGAAAAGTGGAAGGAAGCCACCGAACTCGCCATCGCGGACTACTTCGGCGGTGATGAGACAGGCGAGGCCAAGTGCACGTGGACATATACCCGCGGGCGTGCCTCGACAGGCCACCCGAGCGCTTGGGTCGTGGTGCAGGCAATCGATAAAAAGCTACTTGAGCAGCGCGAGAAGGGCGTCAAAGTAATGACTACCCCGCGCCTGTGGCACGTGGCCGAGGAACTGCCCGCCAAGACGCTGAACTACGCTGCCACCATGGCTACCTTGCGCCTGGCAAAGGGGAAGGGATTTGATGATGTCATCTTCGTCGACCCAGACAGCGGCATCGTCTTGGAAGGCGCCACCTCCTCCGTCGTGGCAGTGCGTGGAAACAAGCTGCGCACCCCGGCAGCGAAGGGGATTCTCTCCGGCACCACGCAGGCTGCGCTCTTCGAATACGCGCAGCAGCAGGGCTATCGCTGCAAGGCTAAGGAAATCACGCCGGAGTATCTTGAGCGCTGCGATTCGGTGTGGTTGGTCTCTTCAGTACGCACCGCCGTGCGCGTTACAAGCCTCAATGACGCAAAGCTAAAGGCCCCGGATAACGCTGCGGAAATCCGAGGCCTGCTTGATGCCGCGCTTGCGCGGTATGGCTTAAACTAGCCTGCTACGCGCTCAAGCTCAGCGGACATGTACGGGCGCATCTCGCCGTCGACCATGCGCTCGTCGACCCAACCCAGGTTGTTGTTCGGCATCAAGCCGTACATGCGCTTGCCTGGGCCGAAGTTTTTCGGTCCGGTTTCGGTAACCATGGTGGAGGCGGACTCGAGCTGCCATGCACGCTCGTTGAAAGGCTCGCCGTAGAAGATCTCCACGATTCCGTTAGAGGAGGTGTAGGTCATCTCGATCTCGTCCTTCAAGGAGATTCGCCAGTAACCGGATTCGCGGATATCGGCACCCTGTGGCTTGCCCTCGGTGTCGATGCGCCAGGTACGAGAGCTATAAGTCAGGTAATTCTCGCCGTCGTGGCTGACAATAAGCTGCTGACCAAAGGTGTACTGCTCGCCGGAAGCATCGTGGGCCTGGCCTTCGCCCTGCCAGACGCCTACGAGGGGAAGAAGGGCTAGCAGGCCGTCGTGAAGCGACGGGCCCTGGCGCAGGTTAGCGGTTTCCTGCGGCAGAGGGTTGTTGCCGAGTTTCATGGCCGGGATGTTGCGGTTCGCTGCGTCCTTCCATGCCTCGGCGGCATTGTTGACAGCGTCGTTGCCATTTAGCTTTTCGTTGCTATTTTCGCTCATGACGCACCAGCCTAGTCGCCTTAAAGGGATATAAACCACTAGGCTGGTTCGCTGTGCGAGCATTAATGATTTCAAATCCGAACTCGACTTCGCAGAGCGATGCTTTATTCAGGCAGGTCATTCCGCTGTTGCGAGATGTCGAAGGCGTCCACCTGCGCATGCAATTTACCCATTATGCGGGGCATGCAGAAGAGATCGTGCGCGGTCTTCGGCGTGCGGATTATGACGCCATTGTCGTCTTTGGTGGCGACGGTACGGTTAATGAGGTTGTCAACGGATTGCTCGGTCCGGCAGACAATGACCAGCGCCCGGCTCCGGAGGAGCTGCCGGTGCTCGGCGTTATTCCGACTGGTTCTGCCAACGTTTTCGTCCGCGCTTTAGGCATTCCGAATACCCCTGTGGAGGCCGCCCACGTACTGGCACGCCTGCTGGAGCGCGATACTCGGCGCACCATTCGCCTTGGCACCTGGAACGAGCGCTGGTTCGCGGTCAACGCCGGCTTCGGCCTCGATGCGGATGTCTTGGCGCGCGTCGATCGTGCCCGCGAGATGGGCTTTGCAGCCACCCCGTTGCGCTATCTGACGGTCTCCGCACAGGCTTATCTGCGTGCGCGCGTCATTCCACCGGAGATTTCCGTCCATGCGGTCAATCGTGATGGCAAGGAATTTACTGCGCACAAGGTGCCTTTGATGTTTACCTCCAATACCAACCCGTGGACCTTCTTGGGCCCGCTGCCGGTGGTTACTAACCCGCGCAATTCTTTTGACAAGGGTCTGGGGCTCTTCGGCGTTTCTGACTTGGGCGGCATTCACGGTTTGGTGGGCATGCTGCACCTGATGGGCGTTGATCGCAAGCACGTGTTGAGCAAGATTACCCAGGCCCGCGCATTGCAATTCGACGATGCGCAGGTGGTCGACCTGGAAACGCCGACCCCGAAGCGCTTCCAGGCCGATGGTGAGTCCGAAGGCAAGTTCACCAAGGTGCATTTGGAGTCGGTGGCAGATGCCATCGAGGTCTTTGCGCCTTCGCAGCCGCGCCCACCGCATGAGCGCAGCGTGCGCGAGATTCTTCGCGATCTGGTGCGGATTAAGTAGCGCTAGCTGGCCTGACCAACGCGCTGGGCGGTGTCCACGGCGCGCTTTTCCGCGTCCTTCACCGCCTTTTCCTCCGAACCCTCGATTTCGAGAGGGGACAGTTGGGTGGACTTCAACTTGATGTTGCGGCGCTGCACCTCAAAGGTGATGGAGCCACCATGCAGTTTCACGGACGTCGCCTGTGCAGGCAGCGGTAGGTCGCGGGTGTCGAATTGCATCGAGAAGGCCTTCTTCAGGCGCGGATCCTCGGTGTCGTAGACATTCATGTGGAATTGCTCGCCAACCAGGCGCAGCGCGACCTTTGCCGTTGACTTCTTTTTATCTCCTGGCAGCGTACCCGTCAGCTCTGCCTCGGCTGCGGTGCCGCCGATAGGAGAGATGTTGTCGGGGTTTGCAATCGAAAGATCAGTAATGCCCATCAGCCTGCCCAGCGCCACGCCATCCAGGCTGATGCTGCGGGTATAGGTCGAGACGGGGGCGCCTTCGAATTTCCCGCTAAAGACTTGTTGCGGGGTAATGGTGATATCGCGCATGGTGGTCGAAGCATTGACCATGCCTAGCTTTGGCACCTCGACGTCGAGAGATTGTACCTCGAGATAAGGAATCTCTTTGGTCAGTGTGGCGAGCGTATAAGGGAAGCCGCCAATGTAGACGTCGGGAGTATTTTCGAGGCGCGAGACAGCCTTCGATTCTTGGGCCACGGTGTGCTCTGCGTGCATGGCCACGGCAGAATCCGAAAGCCAGGCGAGGGTGCCCACGATGGCGACGATGCCGAGGCGGACAACGTTGCGGTTGATTTGCAGAACAGTCACTCTTCTATTCTTACCGCACGTACGCTGGTGGGTATGAATATCGAAACCTATCAACTTCCAGAGTGCCCAGAACTCGCAGGCAAGCTCAAGAAAATCGCTGATTTAGCACGGGGCGTCGACGGTATTGCGCCCCTGTCGGAGCAATTCATCTTGGGCCTGGATGACGCGCGCTTGGAACACACGCACTTGGTGCTCAGCGACGCCGCGGAGCCGGTAGGCCTTGCAGCTGTCGCCGGAGACGACGCCGAGATGTTTATCCACCCCGAATATCGCGGCCGTGGCTGGGGCAACGAGCTGCTGAATGCCGTGCGGGCGATAAAGCCTGCGGCAAATGTCTGGGCCCACGGCAATCTGCCGGCAGCCCAGGCTGTGGCGCAGAAGAACCACATGGAAAAGGTGCGTCAGCTTCTGGTCATGGAGGTTGCCGGTAAGGATTTGGCAAAGCACTCCACGCTTGGCGACGCCCCGTATACTCCCGCCAACTTCACCGATTCGGTAGAGCGGTGGGGCACGGACTTGGTCGAGCAGGAATGGGTGCGTGCCAACAACGAAGCCTTTTCCTGGCACCCGGAGCAAGGCGGATGGGATATAGAGCGTTTGCACCGCGGGATGGAAGCGGAATGGTTCGATCCGGCAGATGTCCTTTTCTATTGGGACACCAAGAAAGGCGATGATGGGGCAGCCCCCGTGCTGGCCGGATTCCACTGGACCAAATGGCACAAGGAGGAAATTGATGAGTTTGGTGAGGTTTATGTGATCGGCATTTCGGAGGCCTATCGCGGTCAAGGTTTGGGAAAGCCTTTGCTGCGTTATGGTCTGAATCGAATGGTGGAAAAGGGTGCTGACCGGGTAATTCTCTACGTAGAAGCGGATAATAAACCGGCTGTAAAGCTTTATGAGCGCCTCGGGTTTAGCGTTATTGAAGACCACTCTGTCTACTCGGGGCGTGATTAGTCTCACCAACTTTGGCGACATGTTCATTTGTTGTTCACCTGAAACCACCTCTGTGGTTAACCCGCCGCGGATAGCTTTACGTTTTGTGAGTTAACCGCGGTGTTGGTAGTTCTCTTTCAACTCTTTCGCTTTTACCAATGCGATGTGCGGTTTGCTCGGATAACAATCTCTGTTCTGCTTTGGAAAGGTTTCCTGTGATCCGCAACTTCAAGCGCACCGCTGCAATCTTCGGCATTGTTGCCGCAACCTCCACCGGCCTTGTTGCCTGCTCTGAATCCGGTTCGGGCTCTGAGGGCGGCTCTGAGGTCTCCGGTGACCTCACCGGTGAGGGCGCATCCTCCCAGAAGAGCGCAATGTCCGTCTTTGAGAAGGCCTTCCTGGACGAGCACCCAGACGCTAACTTCTCCTACACCTCCTCCGGCTCCGGCGCTGGCGTTGAGGCTTTCACCAACGGCACCGTTGACTTCGCTGGTTCCGACTCCGCTCTGAAGGAGGACAAGGGTGAGGTTGAGGCTGCCAAGGAGCGTTGCGAGGGCAACGACGCATGGCACCTGCCAACCACCATCGGCCCGGTTGCAATCGCATACAACCTGGGTGACAAGGAAGTAAACCTGAAGACCGAGACCCTGGCAAAGATCTTCAAGGGCGAGATCACCAAGTGGAACGACGAAGAGATCAAGGCTTCCAACGAGGGCGTTGACCTCCCAGACACCGACATCACCGTCATCTTCCGTTCTGACGAGTCCGGTACCTCCGACAACTTCCAGAAGTTCCTGAAGACCGCCACCGGCAACTGGGACAACGAGGGCAAGCAGTTCCCGGACGCTGTCGGCGAGGGCGCAAACGGTTCCTCCGGCGTTGCTGACCAGGTTGCTTCCATCGACGGTGCAATCACCTACGTTGAGGCTGGCTACGCACACCAGAAGGAATCTGACGGCGTCAAGATTGCCAAGATTGACTTCGGCAACGGCCCGGTTGAGCTGTCCAACGAGACCGTCGGCGTTGCACTCGACAACCTGAAGTTCAAGGAGACCGGCTCCGAGCACAACATGGTTGTTGACTCCGAGGCGCTCTTCGGTTCCGACACCAAGGGTTCCTACCCGCTCATCCTGACCACCTACAACATCGTTTGCTCCGCTGGGTACGATGAGGAGACCTCCGCGCTGGTCAAGGCTTTCTTCAAGACCGTTCTGGATAACCAGAGCTCCGACCTCGAGTCTGCTGGATTCATCCCTGTTACCGGTGACCACCTCGAGCGTCTGAAGTCTGCTGTTGACGCAATCCAGTAATTTGCTGGATACGCAATAAAAGACAGCACTGCCCGCCCCCAAATCCGTTCATCAGAGCGCCTTTGGGGGCTGCGGTGTGTTGCACATTAATTCCCACAGTTTCCGTTGAAAAGGATTTCGTAGTCTCATGGCAGACAACAATCTCACCACGGCGCCACCAAATGAGCAGACAGAAGCCGCCTCGCGGCCTGCTTCTTCTGCTGGTAGCTCCGAGGCCGCAATCGTGAAGTCCGGTTCGGGTGTAAAACGCCCAGGTGACCGAATTTTCGAGTTTCTCTCCACCGCCTCCGCAACCTTAATCACCGTGATGATCGCTGCCATTGCAGCCTTCCTGATTTGGCGCGCAGTGCCTGCACTGAACGTCAACGAGGGCGGCTTCCTAGGCTTTTTCACCTACGGTCAGCGCTGGGAGACTAACAACACTGACGCAATGCAGTTCGGTATCCCGACCATGTTCGGCTCCACGGTGCTCATATCCGTTGTTGCCTTGCTGATCGCGATGCCGGTTGCGCTTGGCATTGCTATCTTCCTTTCCAACTACGCTCCGGCCCGCGCAGTGAAGCCGCTTGGCTTCTTGGTCGACATGCTCGCTGCAGTTCCGTCCATCGTTTACGGTCTGTGGGGCTGGCAGGTTCTTGGCCCGGCTCTTTCAGGCTTTTATAAGTGGATTCATTCGTGGGCTGGCGGCTTCTTCCTGTTCACCACCTACGACAACTCGCCTTCCTTCGAGACCGGCCGCAACATCTTCACCGGTGGCATCGTGCTGGCAGTGATGATTCTGCCCATCATCGCCGCCACCGCGCGTGAGGTCTTTGTGCAGACCCCTCCGGGCCAGATTGAGTCCGCGTTGGCGCTGGGCGCTACCCGCTGGGAAGTTATCCGCATGACCGTCCTGCCTTTTGGTATGTCCGGTTACATCGCCGGTTCCATGCTGGGCCTGGGCCGTGCGCTGGGTGAGACTATGGCGCTGTACATGGTTGTCTCGCCGCTGATTGATTTCCGCTTCTCGCTTTTCGACGGCGGTACTACCTTCGCTACTGCGATCGCTCTGGCAGCTTCCGAGTTCGGTAACGAGATGCGTGCGGGTGCTTATATCGCAGCCGGCCTCATGCTGTTCCTGCTGACCTTCGTGGTCAATGCCATTGCCCGTTCCATCGTGAAGAAGAAGTAGGAAGAGGTAAACCTGAATGTCTACCCCAGTAAAGACCCTTCCGCAGAACTCCGGATCGGCGTTCCTTGATATTTCCGGCGGCCGCAAGACCGCCAACAACATCGCCACCTTCGTCGTGTGGGCCACGATGATCATCGCGATGATTCCACTCGTCTGGGTGCTCTGGGAGCTTTTTGCTCGCGGTGCCGGCGCCATTTTCAATCCTGAATGGTGGACTACCTCGCAGCGCGGAATCCTTGATACCGAGGCTGGCGGCGGTGCATTGCACGCGATTATCGGTACCTTCGTCCAGACCCTCCTGGCAACCATCATTTCCGTCCCGATTGGCATCTTCACCGCTATCTACTTGGTGGAGTATTCCCGCGGCGGTCTGCTGAGCCGCCTGACCACCTTCATGGTCGACATCCTTTCTGGTGTTCCTTCCATCGTCGCTGCGTTGTTCGTCTTCGCAATGTGGATCACGCTCTTCGGCTTCGACCGTTCCGGCATGGCAGTGGCGCTTTCTCTGGTGCTGCTGATGATTCCAATCGTCGTTCGTAACACGGAGGAGATGCTGCGCGTCGTCCCGATGGACCTGCGTGAGGCTTCCTATGCGCTGGGAGTGCCGAAGTGGAAGACCATCGCCCGCATCGTTCTGCCAACCGCTCTGTCCGGCATCGTCACCGGCATCATGCTGGCCGTTGCCCGCGTCATGGGTGAGTCCGCTCCGGTTCTGGTCTTGGTCGGCTCGACCTCTTCCATCAACTGGGACGCAATGGATGGCGCAATGTCTTCCTTGCCGCTGATGATGCTTGATATGTACAAGTCCGGCGCCCAGCCGGCCGTTCTGGACAAGCTGTGGGGCGCGGCACTGACGCTGGTCCTGCTGATTGCAATCCTCAACATTGCGGCGCGCTTCGTTTCTGCGAAGTTCTCCGTCAAGAAGTAACACGCCCGCCCGCCACACCTAAAGCCCCTCAACAGGAGTAATTCAAAAAATGTCAAAGCTTGAGCTCAATGACGTGAACATCTACTACGGTGATTTCCACGCCGTACAGAACGTCAACATGCAGATCCCAGCACAGGCAGTTACTGCGTTCATCGGCCCTTCCGGCTGCGGTAAGTCCACCGTTCTGCGCACCATCAACCGCATGCACGAGGTCATCCCTGGCGCTTCCGTCAAGGGTGAGATCCTGCTCGACGGCCAGAACATCTACGGCCCAAAGGTTGACCCAGTCTCCGTCCGTAACACCATCGGCATGGTCTTCCAGAAGGCAAACCCGTTCCCAACCATGTCCATCGAGGACAACGTTGTCGCCGGCCTGCGTCTGTCCGGTGAGAAGAACAAGAAGAAGCTGAAGGAAGTCGCCGAGAAGTCCCTGCGTGGCGCAAACCTATGGGATGAGGTTAAGGACCGTCTGGACAAGCCGGGCGGCGGCCTGTCCGGTGGTCAGCAGCAGCGTCTGTGCATCGCTCGCGCGATTGCCGTGGAGCCAGAGGTTCTCCTCATGGACGAGCCTTGCTCTGCACTGGACCCAATTTCCACCTTGGCCGTTGAGGACCTTATCCACGAGCTGAAGGAAAACTTCACCATCGTTATCGTGACCCACAACATGCAGCAGGCAGCGCGTGTGTCCGACAAGACCGGTTTCTTCTCCCTCGAGGCCACCGGCAAGCCGGGCCACCTGGTGGAGTTCGATGACACCACCACCATTTTCAAGAACCCGTCTAAGAAGGACACTGAGGACTACATCTCCGGCCGCTTCGGCTAAGCCTTAGTAGCTTCCATGTAGCAGACGGATAAACCCCGCTTCCTTTGAAACAAGAGGGAAGCGGGGTTTAGCGTTATTAGAGACAGTGAAGATTGATCTAGATAGATAGTTTTCGTGAAACGCCTGTAGTTGGATTGAATGTGCTTCAGCGTTGCCTTAAAGGTCTAGCTACCTAGTGAGGATTAATGGCGGAACTGGCGCTCGAGCTCGGCCATGCGGGACTCGAACTCTTTGTCCCTTTCTTCCTCGCTCAATTTGGCCATATAGGCCTCCGGAGCGAGCCCGGTGGACAGGTAAATGATGCGGCCGGCCACGCTGACGCAGTGATCGGCGAAACGCTCGTAGTAGCGGGTCATTTGGGCAGTTTCCACGGCCTCGCGCACGCTTGCTTCCCACTCTCGATTCGTCAGGATGGACAAAAGGTAGTGGTTGATGTCATCTACCGCATCATCTTCAGAGGTCATCCGCAGGGCGGTATCGGGGTCCGGGGTCACTAAGATTTCGCGCAACATCCTAATCATGTCGTCGTTTAAGCGTGCGAGCTCCTCAAAATAGCCGATGTACTCTGCGGGCACCACGTTTTCTGGGTGGCGTCGGCGGGCAGCCGATGCCACGTGTTGGGCCAGACGGCCCATGCGGTGGAGGTCTTCCACGATGTAGATGGAGGAGACGACCTGGCGGAGATCTTTGGCCATGGGATTTTCGAGCGCGAGCAGCAAGACAGCGCGCTCCTCGCAGCGGTTGCGGACTTCGTCCAGTTCCTCGCGCAAAGACATGGCCTCTTCAGCGGCGTGGAGTTCGGAGTCAATCAGTGCTTCAGAGGCGAGCCTTAAGGTGTTATGGACGATGTCGCACATGATAATGAGGTCGTGCGAGAAGCTATCTAGATGTTCGCGATATGCGGTGCGCATGTCGGAAATGATAGACCACTTTTTGGTCTAATGCTCGTTATGGCTTTGTCTATCCGCCCGAATGCATAATTTCTGCACCTTCGGGCACTGTTGCGTCCTCTGGATCGTCCAGCCAACCCTCGGGTAGAACCACCTTGGCAGGTGAGCCTTGACGTCCACGTGCGCCATCCGCGTCGTCGGCAAGCGCCTGCGAATCGGCCCACGGTGCCAGCAATTCGCGCAGGTTATCTACCGAATCCACCCGCGAAAGGCCCGAGCGTACCTCGCCTCCCACGGGGAATCCGCGCAGGTACCAACCCACGTGCTTGCGGATATCGCGGCTGGCCTGACGCTCGCCATCGTGCTGCGCCAGCAGCTCCGCATGCCTAATCATAATCTGCGTCACTTCGCCCAAGGTTGGCTCGGAAGGAATTGGCTCGCCACGCAGCTCCGCAGACAGTTCCGCGAAGAGCCACGGGCGGCCGAGGCAGCCGCGCCCGACGACGACGCCGTCGCAGCCCGTCTGCTCCATCATGGCGCGGGCATCGGTGGCTTTGAAGATATCGCCGTTGCCCAGCACCGGGATGCCGGTATCGGCCAGGTGCTCCTTGAGGCGTGCGATCTCATTCCAATCGGCGTGACCGGAGTAGCGCTGAGCGGCTGTGCGCCCGTGCAAGGCGACGGCCGCGGCACCCTCCTCCACTGCGATGCGTCCTGCGTCCAAGTGTGTGTGGTGCTCGTCGTCGATGCCCACGCGCATCTTCACGGTAACCGGAATGTCGGTGCCCTCTGTGGCCTCAACTGCGGCGGCGACGATGTTGCCGAAGAGTCGGCGCTTATAGGGCAGAGCTGAGCCGCCACCGCGACGAGTTACCTTGGGCACGGGGCAGCCGAAATTCATGTCGATGTGATCGGCCAAGTTTTCATCCACGATCATCTTTGCTGCCTTGTAGGTGTACTCCGGATCGACGGTGTACAGCTGTAGCGAGCGTGGATTTTCATCTGGCCCGAACGTGGTCATGTGCATGGTCTTTTCATTGCGCTCGACCAACGCGCGAGCGGTGACCATCTCGCATACATATAGTCCGGAGACCGTTCCGGTCTTCGCAATTTCTTGTTCCCGGCAGAGCGTGCGGAAGGCCACGTTGGTTACGCCCGCCATAGGGGCTAGGACAACGGGGGAGTTGAGCTCGATTTTTCCGATTGCAAGATTCACGCAGCCAATTGTGCTCTTTGGGCAGGTGGCGTGGCAAGTTTGGCGCGTCGTTGTGACGGGGGTGTGTAAGTTTGCGAAGTTTTCGGTAAAACCTCAACAAGTTCGCTAATGTGGTGCATGTAACTTAAAGGGGCTGATCGTGTCGTACGGTTGGCCCTATATATAAAGGAGGATTTACTTTGACCGATAGGATCGGATACGCGCCGTTTAAGGAGCTTGTCGTTTCTGCTGAAGAAGCTGCAAAGTTTGTCAATCACGGTGACCGCGTCGGTATCTCTGGCTTTACCGGTGCGGGCTACCCAAAGGCGCTGCCTACCGCCATCGCTGAAAAGGCAAAGGCTGCACACGCTGCTGGTGAGGAATTCAAGATCGATGTCTTCTCCGGCGCTTCCACCGCACCGGATTGTGACGGTGTGCTGGCAGAGGCGGACGCATTGCGCTTCCGCTCTCCGTACAACTCCGATCCGACTCTGCGTAACAAGGCCAACGCAGGCGAGATTCTTTACCAGGACATTCACCTTTCCCACTCCGGCCAGCAGGTAGAGGAGGGCTTCTACGGCGATTTCCAGGTCGCAATCATCGAGGTTGTCCGCATCCTGGAAGACGGCAACATCATCCCGTCTTCTGCAGTGGGCAATAACCTGGAATACATCGAGGCTGCAGACAAGATTATTCTCGAGGTAAACACCTGGCAGTCCGAGAACCTCGAGGGCATGCACGACATTTACAAGATCGAGAAGCTGCCTAACCGCCAGCCAATCCCGATCACCAAGGTTGATGACCGCATCGGTACCCCGTACATCGAGCTGCCGACCGAAAAGGTAGTCGCAGTCGTCGAGACCAACGCTCCGGACCGCAACGCGCCATTTAAGGCTCCGGATGAGGTATCCGAGAAGATCGCTGCTAACTTCATCGAGTTCCTCGAAGGCGAGGTTGCTGCTGGCCGCCTGGAGTATGACAAGTTCATCATGCAGTCCGGCGTGGGTAATGTCCCGAACGCCGTGATGGCAGGCCTGCTGGAGTCCAAGTTTGAAAACATCCAGGCCTACACCGAGGTCATCCAGGACGGCATGCTCGACCTTATCGACGCCGGCAAGATGTCTGTCGCTTCCGCTACCTCCTTTGCGCTTTCCCCGGAGTACGCAGAGAAGATGAACGCTGAGGCAGAGCGCTACCGCAAGCACATCATCCTGCGTCCGCAGCAGGTCTCCAACCACCCTGAGGTCATCCGCCGCGTGGGTCTTATCTCCTCCAACGGCATGATTGAGGCCGATATTTACGGCAACATCAACTCCACCAACGTTGGCGGCTCCCGCATCATGAACGGCACCGGCGGCTCCGGTGACTTCACCCGCAACGGTTACATCTCCACGTTCGTTTCCCCGTCTGTGGCAAAGGGTGGCGCAATCTCCGCGATTGTTCCTTTCGTTTCCCACACTGACCACACCGAGCACGACACCATGGTCATCATCACCGAGTACGGTGTCGCTGACCTGCGTGGTCTCGCACCGCGTGAGCGCGTGGAAAAGGTCATCGCCGTGGCACACCCGGACTACCGCCCGCTGCTGGAGGAGTACTACGAGCGTGCTTCCGCCAACAAGTTCGTCCACACCCCGCACGATCTGAAGACTGCCTTCGACTTCCAGATTAACTTCGCCGAAAAGGGCGACATGCGCGGCTAAGCAAACTCAGCGGCATTTAGCCCCTGACAAGCAAACATGACTGGCTCCCCGCAATAAAGTGGGGGGCCAGTTTCGTTTCTTTAGCGGGGCCTACTAAAATGGTTTCGCGATGGGCCTTTAGCTCAGCTGGTAGAGCTACGGACTTTTAATCCGCAGGTCCCGGGTTCGAGCCCCGGAGGGCCCACATTTGATTCCCCTTGGTAAAAGCCAAGGGGAATTTTTATGCCTTTTGTGCCTTGTTTGTTTGGATTCACTCTTGCTACCTATTTCCGACGTTACATGTGGTAGTGATCAGCCTCTTGCTTATTGGCGAAATACGGGAGCCAGAGGTATCTAGAAGCAAAACCCAGGGCTCTTCGCTTGGCTTTGTTCCGGAGTTCTGCCAACTTCCGGGTGGAATAGCCGGGGTGGAATATCAAAGCCATAATTTTGACTTATCTCATTTATTTATGTAAAAATAGCCAAGCTTTAGGTATTAATATCATCTCTCCCTGTTCGGCGCTTGAAGCAAGCTTTTGTTCAGGTAAGGCAAGTCTCTTTTGCCTAGTTCTCAGAAAGAGGTGTGAAATCCGGTGAAGAAAATAGTCGTAGCAGGGCTGACTGTAGCCTTGGCGATCACTTCATTTGTTGTCCCAGCTAATGCTGAGGGGCATTTTGAAACCAGCGTGAATGGAATTCGCGATGGCTTTAAAACTCGTAGTTGGTACGATCGAAATATTGATGGGTTTAACACGGAAATCACAGCAGCTACCTGCTTGAACACTCCGCACGGATCGCCAGGAAAAGTCGAGATGACCCTACGCCGAACTCTCGCAGGGCAGCCGGATCCGGACCTGGGTTCACGTTCTCTCAACAGGTGCTATGGGGGTTGGGATCGAGGTGGCTGGGGGCGTCAGGCTGCAGGCAACTATCATGCCGATATTCATACGTTTGATTGGAACCGTTTGACCATCAATTGGATGAAAGTCGTATGGTAGATACGATTCGAGTTGATGCTTTAAAGATAAGGCGTTCAAACAAAACAATTCTGGATATACCGCAGTTGACGATAGATGAACGTCCAACGCTTCTTCTTGGGGCAAACGGTGCAGGAAAGCCGACTCTTTTTTCCGTCCTGGCATCAGATTCTTCTCCGCACGACGGGGTCGTCTTAAGGGTGGGCTCTATATCGTTAGTCGAGCAGAAATTCATGCCGATTGTGGGTTTCACTTCTGGAGAATACTGCGCTTATGTTGCGTGGCTGTTTGGTCAGGATAGGAAAATCGCAAAGAAACATAGCTTGGAGTGGCTAAACTTTGTTGATTTGTCGAAGGCTGCCGATCAGAGATGTGAAAGTCTTAGCGGAGGGGAACGCTCTAGATTGGCAATCGCTACAGCATTGAATTCTGGGTCGAAAACTCTGCTTCTTGATGAGCCTAGTGCGGCGCTTGATCCCCTTAGCAAGGAGCTCATTACAAAGGTTTATCAAAAGATCGTGGAAATGGGGCATAATTTAGTTGTCTCCACCCATGATGCAGGTGAACTGCAGAAACCATTCGAGCGCGTTCTTGTCCTTGATAAAGGCAAGTTGCGATTCGATGGTTCAAGGTCAGAATTCATACAGTTAGCATCAGAATTAGACGACAATCCAGTGCACAATCTCGCACGCTCTTTTGCGCGGAGGAGGAACGATGATGGTTCCTAATTTCGGATTCAGACATTGGTTTCGACGCCCGTCATTGTGGATTTGTCTTGCTGGAATCGTTCTCAGTGCAGTTCCTATATCAGAGCTTGGGAAAACAACCTATTTCCAGTCAAACGCTGCCCAATCTACTTTAGTGTTCGTTGTTATTGCTCCAGCGGTTTCTGCCGGAATGGCTTGGGAAGCATCACGTTTTCGCGAAATTGCGCAATTGGGGCGAAGCTCTGTAGTTCGTATCTTTAGAGACCGAATGCTTTTATGGTCGCTAGTTTTTCCTGTTGGCTACGTATTGGCTAACCTAGCCCAAAGTACTGAATCGATATCGTTCGCGTCCAAGTTCTTTTGGATGATGTTGGCATACTCATGCGTCGTAGGTATTTGCTGGGTGTTGATTGGAAGCGCACTTGGCTTTTCGCTTAAGCCTCTTATTTCTGTCTGTGCTGCGGTTGCGCTTGCATATACTTGGTATGCGATCGTTCCAGCCACTTCTGAAGCGTCCTGGGTTTAGTTCCTACCTCAGCT
>NZ_KV827709.1:0-13205 GCF_001836185.1 Corynebacterium sp. HMSC036D03 | reverse complement strand
CCCTGGGGTGGAACTGCTAACAACGTAATGGGAGAGAGGGGGAGAGAAGGGTGTCCCCCGCAAACAATGCCGATCTCGGTGCCCGCGTTAATCGCGTCCCGAACTGATTTTCCACCCGCTTGCTGCTTTGCGTTGCTGCCAGAAGTGACGGTAGATACCAGGGACATCGGAAAGCTCAGAATGCGTGCCTAGCTGGCTGACTTGCCCGTGTTCATCCAAGACTACGATTTGATCAGCAGATTTGATTGTATCCAGCTTATGGGCGATGACAATAAAAGTAGATTGCTCCCGTAGCTCGTCCATCGCAGCAAGAATGTTTGCCTCATTTTCTGCATCGAGCGCGGAGGTAGCCTCATCAAAGAGTACAATCGGCGCTTGCTTGAGAAGCGCGCGAGCTACAGATACGCGCTGGCGTTCACCACCGGATAGAAGCCGCCCGCCTTCACCAACAGGAGTATGCCACCCTAGGCGGTTGGCAATAGAAGTCACGCCTGAAAGATCAGCTGCGCGGAAGACTTCCTCATCGGAGGCGTCGGGACGACCAACGCGGATATTAGCGATTAACGAGTCGTCGAAGAGGTAAACGTCCTGAAAGACCATGGACAGTCTGGACATTAACTGTTCGGTTCCAAGCTCGCGGATATCTACGCCGTCAACCATCACCGCCCCGGAATCTACATCCCAGAATCGCGAAATAAGGCGCGCAATTGTGGTCTTTCCGGAGCCAGAAGGACCGACAATGGCGGTAACGGTGCCTGGTCGAGCATGGAAAGTGACATCTACCAATACTGGTTTATCGCCGTATCCAAACGTGACATTAAGCAGCTCGACATTTCCCGAACCATCGCCTAGGCGCGGAGTAGTGGGTTCTGGCAGGGAAGGGGCATCGGTGATGAGCTCAGTTTCTGTGAGCGCGATACGGCCGGCATCTAAACCGACGAAAGAAGAACCCAGCTGTTCAAGCGTGCGGGTAAACCTCAAGCTGATTCCGATGATCGCAATTGTTTCTAGTGGCGATAGGGCGCCTTCAACGGCAAGATCCGCGGAGACCATAATGAGAGCCACAATGAAGATCTGCACTATTATGCCGTTGAGTAGCAAAGCTAATGTGGATACCCATAGCTCGCGTATTCGTGCTTTATGGTCGATTTCTAGCGCTTGCTCTAGTGGCGCAAAAACTTGTGATTGTCCTGCCGCGCGCAGGGCTGGTTGACGGTTAGCAAATTCTACGATGCGCTGGGAGAGCTCTTTACTCGGCCCCAGTGCGCGGTTCGATGCTTTCTCACGAATCCATGCAGCCAACTGCATCACCACGAGCGCCAATGGTGCGATGATAAGAAGGACCAAGCCCAGCTTCGGGTTCCAGAAACACGCTCCTACTAACAAGGTGACAAGTGCCGCGCTATCGCGGTATATCGTTCCTTGAATATGCGCAATGGTCTCGGCCGCCACCATAAAGCGATCTGAAACGAGGCGAGATAGGCCGCCGGTATTAGCCGGTACGAACCAGCCGAGCGGTAGCGTTGCTAATTTATCGCCCACAGTCGTGTGCGCGGCTCGGATGAAATCCAAGGCCGTGTGGTAAGAGGCCATGGTTGCGAAAAATCGTAGCGCAAAAGCTACGAGCGCAATTGCCAAAAGCGTCCACATCCATGGTGCGATCGTCGTATCCCCATCGAGTGCCTTTGTAAGTGGCACGAGCGTGAGAACGGCGAGGCCATCAAGCACGCCAACGATAAGCGATAGACAAGCATACCTTTTATTGAGCTTATGGCCTACAGGACTTTGCAGCTTTTTGACACTGCGAGTGAGTAGCGGATCACGAAGACGCGAACTAACAGGCGTAGTGGCATTAGACATGAGAATTATCCTTCATAGGCTTGAGGCAGATTATTTGGTCTGCTCCTTGGATGGACTCCGGCTTGTGGGCGATGACTAAGACGGTCTTGCCTCTGACGAGTGTGGCTAGAGCTGCTTGAATTTCTGCTTCGCAGTCAGGATCAGTTGCCGCAGTAGCTTCATCCAGGATCAAGATTGGGGCATTGGTAATGATTGCCCGGGCAATAGAAATGCGTTGCTGTTGTCCACCGGATAAAGAGGTGTCCTCACCAACAACGGTGTCGAGCCCAGCCGGTAAAGCGCGAATATCAGCAGCTATGTGCGCAGCCTCTGCGGCTTGCCAGATCTCTTCATCGCGGGCTTCTGGGCGTGCAAGGCGAATGTTTTCCCGAATACTCATACGCAGTAAGTGAGGATCTTGTAAGACGAAAGCCACAGTGCGGTACAAACTGTCGAAAGTGAGATCACGGATATCCACGTTGTTGATAGTGATTGTGCCCGAATCTGGATCCTGGAAACGCGCCAGCATCGTTGCTGCTGTGGATTTGCCAGACCCGGAGGGGCCAATCAATGCCGTGACAGTGCCTGCATTTAGTTGCGCAGAAAAGTCTTGGAGGACTGGTGTGTCTGGGGCGTAGCTAAAGCTGACCTTATGGAACTCCACCTCCATGTCTTGACTACTGGCATCGAGTCTCTTTTGGCCTTCTTTCACATGGGAAATTGTCATGACTTCATCAAGGCGCAACGCCGCATTGCCAGCGAGCTGGTAAGACCACATCATTTGGCCGACGGTTTGAATCGTGCCTGGGAGCACCAGCGCAATTAACGTTGTTGCGATGACTTCAGCGACCGTGACATAGCCACCAGCTATCAGCAGGGAACCGACTCCTAGATTGATAAGGATGAGGACAGGAACCGCCACCACAGACTCTGAGATTGCGGAAACACGCAGAAGCGGACGTACCCACTCGTAATAGAATTCCGCGAATTTTTGGGCAGCTTCGCGATATCGAGCGTGGGCTTTGCCAACGGTGCCGAAAGCCTTGACGACGGAAATACCTTCGGAGAACTCCACCGCAGTCGCAGAGACCTCACCCAGATAATTATCCATTTCCGCAGTTTTTGTGCCCATATCTTTCATTGAATATGCTTGGATTGCTAGGAAAATGGGCACAGTGGCAATAGAAAGTAGACCAAGGCGCCAATCCAAGAAAAAGGCATAAACCAGAAGCGCGAGGGGCGTAAAGATCGCGGCGACCTTCTCTACAGGAGCATGGGCTGTCAGGGTGTGCAGAGTTAACGTATCGTCCTCGACGGCTTTGCGGACTTTGCCGGAATTAGTCTGGCTAAACCACGAGAGTGGTGCTTTCGCAATAGCGGTAATAATTCGGCGCCGGTTAATCCCCACCAGCTTTGCATCAGCGAAGTGGGTGATTGCAAGGGCAAGGAAATAGAAGAATAGCTGGCCCAAAAATGCAGCAAGTAGCCATTTCACAATGGACGCGACGTCATCAGTTTTGCCGTCGATTAGAGCATTTCCCAGTGCCACCAACGCGACGTAGGGTGCTACGGCGAGTACCGAGGATATAAGCGCGAGAAACTGTGCGAAGTAGATGGTTGTTTGCACTGGGGCCAGTAGTTTTTTTAGAGCGACCTGGCCGGCTTTTAGTTTTGCGTGAGCCTCTTCTTCCGGTGACGCACCGTGTGATTCTGGTGCGTGGGTTCCGCTTGATTCTGTGGAACTTTGTTTTAGTTCAGACATTTCTTTCTCAATTCTTGTTGATGTCAGTCATATCGATGATTCTGGTGACTGATTCTTGGATGAATTCGTGGTCATGGGTGATGACGATGACCACTGCTCCGCTTGCTGCAAGAGATCGAAGTAGCGCAGAGATGGATTGCAGTTGGCGCCAGCCCACGCCAGAGGTAGGTTCATCGAAGATGTAGATCGCTGCTTGCTCGGCTTGGGCTGAAGCTATGGCTAAGCGTTGCCGTTGCCCACCGGACAGAGACTGCGGATGCCGTTGGGCCATTCCTGCCAGATCGAGGCGATGGAGAATCTCATTGACATCGATGTGGTCCCGCTTCTTCTTTGCCAGTCCGAGCGTGACTTCTTCTTCGGTGGTGGCTGCGAATAATTGGCGGCCAACATCTTGCATCACCATGTACGCGGCACGTCTGCGGGCAGCCGCTCCTACTCGTTTGCTGTTCAAACGGAGACTACCGCCGCGTTTGGGAGAAGCAAGACCACAAATGATCCTGGCGAGGGTGGTTTTTCCAGCGCCGTTGGGCCCGATTAAGGCGGTGACTTCGCCGCTGGGGAAAAATGCGTGGTCAATGTTTAATACCTCATGTGCGCCATAAGAAAAACAGATGTTGCTTAGCTCGAGTCCGCTCCGCTGGGGATCGGCGTTTTCGAGCGTGGGTGGTACCGGCACGCTCGCGGGCAGGGGAACATGGTGTAAGCTGCGTAGCCCCAATTGTTTGCGTTCGGGTTCGTCTAAGGCATAAAACTCCTGAGCGCGGAAACTCCGCGTTATTTTTCCCTGAGTCAAGTAAATAACTTGGTCAGCGATATCTTTTAAGAAAAAGAGACGGTGATCAGCGATAATGATCGTTGTGCCTAATTCCTTCAAGCGGTGTAGCACGCGTGCAAGAATATCGATGCTTTCCATGGAGAGATTGGACGTGGGTTCATCGAGAAGCACGAGACTGCCCGGGGACACAAGCGCGCATGCGCATGCCACGGTTTGTAACTGCCCACCGGATAATTCTTTGAATCGCCGGCCCCGAAGATCGTTAATGCCTAGTAGCTCGACCGCTGATTGAATCCTCGACTCAATTTCTTTGGGATCTACACCAAGGTTTTCTAGCCCGAAGGCCAATTCTGCATTGACGCTTTCAGTGAAAAATTGTGTCCTTGGATTCTGGAATACTGAGGCGCTGAACTCGATGGCTCGGGACAGCGGTTCTTCCGCAGGGGTAAAAGCCTGGTCATCCTTTATAATAGTGATGGTGCCTAGTAGCTCTCCTGGATTGAAATGGGGGATGAGTCCGTTGATCAAATTGAGTACCGTGGACTTTCCCGATCCGGAATCACCGGTAATCAGTAGACACTGTCCTGGAGAGACAGAAAAAGACACATCAGATACACCTTGAATGCCTGGCCGAGCTCCCAATGGATATGTAAAAGAAACGTTGTGGGCGTCTACACTGGTTGCGATACTGCGTTCGTTCATAAGTGGACCTCCGTGGGAAGCCAGACAGAGGCAACAACGAGGCCCAACCCAGCTAGTGCAGTTGCATCGACAAGCTTGAAGGAAAGATCGGCGGTGGTGGTTGGGCGTGCGGGTCCTCCCAATCCCCGGACAAGAGCAGAGGCAGCGAGCTCATCACCAGCGCGGACGACGGCACCTAATAAGGGGATGATCAACATCGCGGACGATTGTGTGGGCTGTGTGATCCAGCTTTTTACTCCAGGCTGGAGACCCCGAAGGACCATGGCATCGCGGATGGCTTTGGCTTCTGCCACGATGATCGGCAAAACGCGCAGGAATACCGCCGGTGGAATGGTGGCCCAGCCTGGTAAACGCAGGTCCCGCAGTGCTGAGGTCAACGTGGATGGTGTGAGAGTGAGCAAGCCGAATGCGCCGATGGACATGCTGATGACAAAACGGCTTAGCCACGAAAAAATTGCCGCTGAAAAAGCGAAAAATGTGGAGCCAGGAAGCTGTAATAGGCCCCAGTACCCTAGATAGGATAATGCAAAAGCGAACAGGCAAATAAGACCATAGTGTGGCTTTACTGTAGCTAGTGCGATGGAGCTGAAAGCGATAGAAATCAGCAGTGTCGGTAGGTGGCCGTGGCTGAGAGCTACCGCATTGATTACTAGAACAGAAAGTAGCACGGTCCGTGGATCGATCGAAGATCGACGAAGCACGCCCTGTTTTTGCAGGCTCACAGGAGACCAGCGCTTTCAAAGTGTTTGCGGCTGACGCGAACTCCGACCTTTCCTCCGATAAAGCCGACGATGAGCGCACAAATGGCCAGTACTCCAATGGTCCATGGCTGGAAGATATCCGACATGGCATCGGCATATTCTTGACCCATTTGGTCTGCGATATCGACGTAGTAGGAGTCCGTATCCAGAATTAGCGGGATAAAAGGCATAGAAATCCAGACACAGAAGACGCTGTAGGCAATAGGGAAGGATCTGGCAATACTGAGGTGGCTTTTTGTAATAATCAAATCCGCGATAAACCCTAGAATTATGCTTCCCAGCAGGGTCCAGAAGTAGTGTCCGGTGAGCATGAATGCTAGTCCGTTAATACCACCGACGAGGGTGAAAGCACCCATTTTGGGCGTGCGGGCGGCATAAAGCGCTAGCACGATTCCGTTTGCGATTGCCGCGATGAACCATCCAATAAACATGAATTGTGGTCCTGCGAATCCAATCATTCCGCTTACAAAGGTGATTACAAAGTAAAGTGCAGCAAAGATACCAGCGTTGATGAGATCTCTGGTGTTTAAACGTGCCGTCGCCCCACTGGATGAGCTTGTACTCCGTGCGGGCGTAGAGGACTGTTGGGTCATAGTAAACCTCGATTCATGAACAGCTGGAAAGGCAAGGCTTACCTAATACAGATAGTGCTGTATATAAACTATTTCTAGTTTTGATCTGAAGATTCACCCTTAATGGGGGCGAATGTAGATAAGCGGACATCAAACCAGAGCACGACTACCGACTATGCACCGACAAAGTAAGCACCAACGGCAAGACAACCCTGTGAAGAACAATCGCGGTGGTGCTGCTATTGGCGATCACACCCGCAGGCCCGTTCGTGGTTTTGCTGCGGCCTTCTTCTATACGGCTTTGGGCGTGGTTGCGGCCAATGTATCTATGATTCGGCGCTTTCTTGGCCGGGTGGAACGAGATGAAAAGACCCCGCCACCTGAACGCCATGAGCCACAGCCGCCGCGCGATCCGGCGCTGGCTACCGCGCACCCGAACGCGCCGCCTGCGCAGCATGTTGCCTAAGACCAACTGAATACTTATCACACAGTTAGCTCGGAAAACCGATATAGGGTTCCGGGCTATTAGTCGTTTTAGAGGGGACGAACCATGTTGTGTTTCTTATTGGTTACCGCCTGGATCACAGCGAAAACGACTAAACCCACCGCGATCAAGCGGTGGGTTTAGCTATGCGGAGCAGTTTCGCAAATGATTTAAGCTAGATTCGCAAAACCGTCGATTGGAGTCTTTTGCGAAACTACCCACCCACCTGCAACGACCCGAACCACAGCTATGGTTTCCGTCGGTTTCCGTTCCCGGTTCCGTCGGCAGGTGGGCCGGGGCGGTGTCGGAGGTGGGGGCACACCACGTGGTTCGTCCCCAGTCCTAGCCCCTATCCGCGAGAGGGACAGGATAACGCCACGACCGGAGACACACCCCGCCGCCAAAGTCACAAGCAAGTTTATGTTGCTGGAGGTCTACGCGACGCGCTTAGCGCATACGCTGTGACAGCCCATAGCGCGGAGCCAAAACCACCGCGCCCCTTGTTTAAGGAAGAGCCTGATTACTCGGGGATCTCGCTGAGTTGGGCCTCAATCCGATCCAACCGCTCGGTGATGTTGCGTAGGTGCTCCACGATGAGTTGGTTGGAACCATCGATCGCCGTCGCCGTTTCGCGTCGTGCGCTGGTGACGGTGCGTACCACCCAGACGGTAAGAGCAACGAAGATCGCGAGTGGTAGTGCGGCGGCGAGGATGACAAGAAATACGGTAGCGGTAAGTGTCACGAAGATTCCCTTTTCTGTTCTTGATTAATCAGGTGCCTAATGTGGTCTGGAGTTACTTCAAGCTGAAACGGAGCGACCCAGTAGTGCTTCCTCACTCGGCTCTCTCCGAGCTGTTCCAGGCCACTCTCGATGAGTCCAGCAGCTTCCAAGCGGTTGAGGTGCTGGTAGAGCAGTGGCCGAGACATCCCGAGTCGGCGGGCCAGCTCACTGACATGGGTCGAATCCGTCTCTAGGGAGGCGATAATTCGCAACCGAGGCTCACTTCCGAGAGCACTGAGCATTTGAGCGAGCCGTGCTGCGTCCATCATCCCTCCGTATCGTAATCGAACGATGTCAGGTGTAAGTATATGCTTACAGTCGGCGGTGTGCAAGTTCTGCCGGGTCTGGCGGAGACGCTGCCCGACTTAAGACGTGGCCGGTGTCCCATCACGTCCCCTCTTCACCCTCCCCAAGAAGAAACCCAGCCGAAGCACACACCACAGCTGGGTTCCTTCATGGCTTACAGCGTAGCCAGCAGCTACAGCCGCTCGATGTCTACATCGCCATCGAGAATCCTCGGCTCTACCTCCATGTGGATCCCGCGGTAGGGAAGTAGTGCGCGGATAATGTCGTGGGTGATGTCGATGCCTGGAGATGGTTCGTCCCGCAAAAGGTGGTACAGGCTAGGGCAGTAGTCCACGCCGGGAAACTCGTCCTTTGCTTCGGGAACGCACCCGTCCGGGTCAAAAGTCGTGCAGCGAATGATCAGGTCGTCGTGGACACTATTGGGCAGATTGATGGTGAGTCCTGGTGTGGTGGCAGACATGTCTGCAACCGTGGCCTCGTTTACAGACCGGGTAAGCGGGATTAGGCCGCGGGCGGACTCACCGCCTTGGATGCGGGTGAGTCCCGCACGGTTTCCGTAAGTGTCGGCCAGGGTGACAAACGTGACGCGCACCGGGGCAGTGGCCACCGACATGGAGTTAAACGCGGTGAGGACGTTGATTTCGCGCTCGGTGATAAGCCCCTGCGGGCCTGTGAAGCTAATGACGTGGTTGTAGAGCGCGGCGGTGGACATGGACAAGATGGTGTCGGCCACCTGTTTTCCCTGTTTCAGGGTTTCGGTGACTTGGGCGAGGTCGTCTACCTCAAGCTCGGCGGTGAAGTACTGGCAGTACAGTGGTGTGCTCATGTCGAGTGTGGACATGGTTCGTCCCTTTCCTTTGAGGGTGTGAGCAGTGGAAATGTCAAGTGTCGGGCACGGTAACAGGTAGAAATCTGCGGATACGCAAACTGTCCGCGCGGTGGGTTGCCGATGTGTGAGGTATGGCAACAAGCCGCGTGAGTTAAGACAAAATTGCGGATACGCAATCGCGCTCGACGGTGGTCACGCTAGTCGGTGCGGGGTGTGGTTGAGGCTCCGCGCAGGTCGCGCACGTATCGGTTAGCCACAACCGGGGGCAGCGGATCTACATGTTGTGGTGGACATAGCTGTGGGCCACAAAGCGGGGCCTTGAAGGATTTGGTGGGTAGGATTAAGGCCGTGTCCGAGGCTCGCGCGGGGGTGCTAAATATGGCATGTCCCTTTTTTGATCTCCACAACATGATGTGGTGGTTCGTCTGGTAGATGTTTGCGGAACCGCAAACATGCAGGCCATATAAGAAATTCCTGCGAAGTTGGCGGTGTGAGGCCACCTGCTTGCCAGATTGCAGATCGGCAAACAAGACTATGTGTAGCGGAGTGCACTGCGTGGCCTAGCTACGTAGCATCCACTACACCGCCCCATTCCACTGCGATCGTGCCGACGAAGGAAAGGCCCATGTCCAGTAACTACACCACCGCCGACTATGAGGCGATCATCGCCAACTACACACCACACGCCGTGCGCTCTGAGCCGTGGAGCCACGTTGCCGACTTCACCCGCGAGTGCGTGCGCGCACTTAACATCACCCCGGATAACACCAGCCGCGACGCACTGCGCAACACGCTCAACTGCGTGTCCAAGCTCGCCGCCTGGGTCTGGGTGAGCTACGGCGTGGTGACTGTCGAGACCGTCTTCCACCCCGACATCATCGGAAACTACTTCCTTGCCGGAGATGGTGCAAAGCTCAGCCCGTCCACCGCAGGAACCCAGCGCTCGCTGCTGTGTCGTGTGGCGGAGGTGATCAACGACGACTGGAACCCTGACTACCAGCACCCGATTAGCTACGAGCCAACCCTTGAACCCTACGACTCTTATGCCTGTGACAGGATGTGGGATTGGGCCGAGTCGCAACCCACAGCTGCCCGCCGCCGCAACTTCACTACGGTGCTAGCACTCACGCTTGGTGCGGGCTTGCGCGCAGGAGAAATCTGCACGCTGCGCGGCAAAGACGTGCGTGTTGACGGCGACGGGGTGCTGCTGTTTCCGCACGGCTACCGCGGGGCTGGCCCGCGCGAGGTGCCACTGCTCAAGTCTCATATCGAGGTACTTCAGCCGGTCATTATGGCTACCGGCCCGGAGGACTACCTGTTCAGGCCAGGCCGCGACAACGAGAACGTCAGCCAGCTCTCGGCGTATCTCCGCCGGGTAACACCTAGTACATCGCCGGATATGGTGCCGGATACCCGCAGGCTGCGCAATACGTGGATTATCGACCGCATTGCAGCCGGAGTTCCCGCTGATGTGCTGTGTGCTGCGGCAGGACTGAAGTCCTTGCACCAGTTTGAGGACTACGTGGTCGAGGCCGGAGCTAACCGCCGCCATGCCTACCGGATTCTTTTGGCCGGAGGATCGACTCATGGCACCCCAGGTGGAGGCCTGTACGTGCTGTAGCTCGGCTCACGGAGACTTCCTGAGCTATCCCTAGCGATTGCGGATATGCAAAGTTGGATTGCGGATACGCAAAACTCGCCTCATGGCGCTCAGACCGCACCAGGGACGAACCACCCTGTGACCTGCGGGTTTACTCATGGTCTGAGGTAAGAAGGCACCGCCACCTATTTCGTGGTGTAGGTGTGCTCACCTCGTGAGCCATGAACGACACCCATGTAACTCACACCCGCCTTACCAGTGTCGGAAACATGCAGTTTCCAACCCTCGGGTCACTGACTGCCGTATCGGTTGCTGCGATGGCGCGGCCACAAGGGCTTGCCTGTGGTGACCTCGATATTGGCAATGACACGTCCCGTCGGGATCATCTCGCCGCGGATGATTCGGGTGATGGTGGAGGTGGGGATACCGCAGGCCTCGGCCAAGTCTTTGGCACTGGGATAGCTCCCGTCCAGGGTGAGTTTCTGGACGTTGCGGGCAAAGTCCTGCAATTTCCGCATGACCGGATCGTGGGCCTCGATATGGGCATTAGGCCAGTTGGCGTAACGCTTGACCGGAGCCTCGGCGGGAAGGTCGGAAGCCACGAGACCACTTCCTTTGAACAAGAAGAAAAAGACGAACCACCTAAGTCTAAATACAATGAGGTCTACGCTGTGATCGACACACTGACGACACGCGGATTACTGCCACCTACAACTCCTACCGTTGAGCGCAACCGCAAGCGCGTGCTCGCCACGTACTTTTGCTACATGCGCGACCGCTGGTACGACGACATCTCCGTGGACGGCTGTATCTACCTGCTGCGCGATGGCGGAAAGATCCGCACCTACTTACAAGCCCGTACAGCGGATTTATCCAAATCCAGCCTCAATGCCACCCGCCGCATCCTCAACCGCTGCGCAAGCCATGTCATTGGCCAAGAAGGCGCGCTGGAGTGGGCAGAAGAATTACCGGAGGTCTTTTACCCGGCAGCTACGGCTCCGCGCCGCGCCTACAACGCCAGCGAACTTATCCGAATCGACGACTGGGTTCACTCCCGCCCCCGCCGCGAGTCGCGGCGCGTGGCCTGCATCATCGTGTCACTGGCTTTAGGTGCTGGCATGTCCACCGAGGAAATCTATCACTGCCGTTATGGCGACTTCACCGACTTTGGCACAGTGCTGGCGGTTCATGCACGCGGTGGTCGTGGGCTAAAGCCGCGTACCGTTCCGCTGACTGCACCTTTCGACGACCTCATGCGCCAAGTGCTGCATGGCGTGGGCGACGACCGTAGAGACGAACCACTGGTAAAACCCAACTCGGCGCGCCGCCGCAACGATGCCACAGGCCCACACCTGATTGCTGACTTCATCCACAAGACCAGCCAGAACCCATCGAGTACCGGCCTTGCCCCGACACTGCCCAGGCTGCGCTATACCTGGATCGCTACTCATGCCGCCGAGCGCGTGGACTTTAACCATCTGGTCTATGCCACCGGAAGCATCCAGCCCTTCCAGGACACGTTTCACCACATGATCGTTGAATCTGGCGCGCTCACCGAGACCGAATACCGTGAGTGGATCAGCGGCAACAGGGACGAACCAGACTACCCGCCGCTTCGAGTCGTCGAACCGAGAGCAGGAGGCGAAGTCTAGGTGGCCCACTTCAACACCACACCCACCCCGCTGCTTCGCCTGGATGGAGCCAGCGTTTCCTGGGCATTGACCATCATCGACCGCACCGACATCTGCCACCATCTTGACACCTGGAGGCGAGTAGACGGCTACGACCCCGCCAAAGGAGGCAGGCCTAAATCCGTTAACGACCGCACCATCCTTGCGCTCTACCTGATTCTGGCGCGTTCTGGTCAACCCATGCATTTGACCACCATGACGACGCTCCTGGCCTCGCCTGATACGACAGACAAGGCTTTAGAACTCCTTAACCTGCCCAGCCGCGATAAGGCACGACGGGTAGGTGACTTTTACGCAACCCAGCACAGCAACTGGTACTACCGCCTGTGGCGTGCGCTGCACAGCTTCCTTGATGTCGTTGACCCATTCGACAACATCCCGCACCGCGCCAGGCTTACCCGTGCTGAATTCAACCGGCTGATGGACGAACAAGACCCTGAGCGCCGCGAGGAAAAATGGCAGCGCGCCACCTACGTGTTCAATGAGCTAGTTATGGCAAGTACCGAGGACATGCCCGAAGAATACCGAGCCAACTGGCAGGGAGACCTCACCCTAGACGGAACACTTATTCCAGGCGTGCGCCGTGGCAACAACCGATGGACGAACCGACCGGACGATCTCATGTCCTCCGAGCCGGAGGCAGGCTGGTACTCCCGTGACGAGCGACAAGAAACACATGGCGAATCAAAGCGAAAGCGAAACGCCAAGCATGTGTGGGGTTGGGAGGCCACACTTGTTGCCGGAGTCATCCGCGACCAAGGCCCATATGCACAGCCACACCTGATTATGGGCATGGCCTTCGACCGGCCCAGCCACAACCCTGCGATCCGTGGGTTGGAAGCCATGCGGCATTTAACGGATGATCCTGAGACACCTAAGGGCACAGTGGTGGGC
Organism: Corynebacterium sp. HMSC036D03; assembly: GCF_001836185.1. Classification (NCBI taxonomy): domain Bacteria; kingdom Bacillati; phylum Actinomycetota; class Actinomycetes; order Mycobacteriales; family Corynebacteriaceae; genus Corynebacterium; species Corynebacterium sp. HMSC036D03. The sequence goes on along the minus strand of NZ_KV827709.1, from coordinate 209 downwards.
GATCGTGCTTACTTCGCGGTGGCTAAGACCAAAGACTTCCATGAACCACTGCGCAAACTCGGCTATACCCTGGTGGGAGACTACAGAACCAATCAGCTGGGAAAGCGCGGATCCTATGAAACCATGGGGCTAGTTGAAGGCCACTGGTATTGTCCTGCCATGCCGAAACCTCTGGTTGAAGCGTCCTGGGTTTAGTTCCTACCTCAGCT
>NZ_KV827708.1:0-127684 GCF_001836185.1 Corynebacterium sp. HMSC036D03 | reverse complement strand
CACGGAGTTGACAACCTATATAGGAACACCCCCCGATGGGAATGCGGGGATACCACCATCGGCGCTGACCCCGGCCAGACCTTCGGGGAACCTGAAACTGCGTTACTACGAAAGCACCGCTATATTCTCGATACCCCTTTCCTCTCGGATGCCCCGGTACGTCAGCCTCAGAAAAATCTCTATCGCCTCGACGAAGGCGACAAGGTAACCGTCCTGTACGACTCCGACGATAAGAAGCTGTTCTTCCATCTCGAGGGGCCTGACGCCGCCCGCTATGCAGACAAAATGGAGGTCAAATAATGAAATACCTATTTTATGTGCTCGCTACCGCGGGTCTCGCCTACTCCGTGCACTTCGAGTTTAACCAGTCTTACGTCACCGCCAGCCTCATCGCTGCACTCATCCATGTGGCGATCTGGACTTGTGCCTCCTGGCTCGCGTTCCGAGGCCACCGCGGCACGGCCCTAGGCATGCTCTGGGGCGCGGCGTGCACCGGCCCGGCTGTCTTCTTCAACTCGCACTTCACCACCATCTTGGAAAAACTGCAGTTGCAGTGGCTAGATGCCGCTGGCTTCGCGCCAATTACTGAAGAGACTCTGAAGTTCATTGGTGTTCTGCTCATCTGTACTTACTTCATTAAGCCCCAACGCACTCGCGACTTCGTCTACGTCGGTATCGCCGTAGGCATGGGCTTTGCGATCGTGGAGGATTGCACCTTCATCGCACACCTAACGCTGAAAGACCTCGACTCAGATCTCATGGGCGCCACTACTGGGGTGCTCATGAGGTTTATGAGTTGCACCTTCGCACACTCCCTCTTTACCGGCATCGCGGCATATGGCTTGGCCCGTGGCCGCGCACTCGCCGGTTGGATGGGCGGCGTCACGGTTCACTTCTTCACGAACCTCTTTCCCTCGCTGGATGCCACCTTCCCGGAGAGCCTCTGGTTGCCCATTGCAACTTTAGTGGTAGTGGGGGCAATCTGGATCGCAGCGCTCTGGTTTATCGTCCGCCAAATACGGCAATCGCGACGTGAACGCGGCTCGTCCCGCCGAGTTTCTTCAAAATCTTCTGCACGTGAGTCTTTACTGTCGGTAGCGAAATAAAAAGCTGCTCTGCAATCTGTTGATTGCTTAACCCATCTGCCACCAGCTCCGCAATCTCCATCTCGCGGTCGCTAAGGTGCGCCAGCCGCCTGTTCTTCCGCTTTGGCCGCGGGGAGAGCAGGCGTTCAAGTACCTCGCGGCTGAGCATCGGTTGGCCTGCCGCAGCCGCGCGAATGGAAGCAACAAGCGCTTCCGGTGGCGTCGATTTCAATAGGAATCCAACGGCACCGGCTTGGAGCGCATCGACAATAAATTCGTCGGTATCGAAAGCGGTTAACATCACCACAGGAATCGACGCCGGCAACTTCCCCAGCGCCTCGATACCATCCATGACGGGCATGCGAATGTCCATGAGCACGACGTCGGGAAGCGCGTCCAGCACCACTGCTATCGCATCCTTGCCATTAGAGGCCTCCCCCACCACCTCGATACCGGCATTGGCCAGCATGAGCCGCAGGCCACTGCGCAATAGCGCCTCGTCATCGACCAGCACCACCTTTAGCGCTTCGTCGGCAGCTGCAATTCCCATCCGAATTCATCTCCCTCCAGCATCCGAAATTCTCCTCCGATAAGTTCCGCGCGCTCAGCCAGACCCCGCAGCCCAAAGCCACGCCCCACTGGACCCGTATGCGGGTTGGATACGGTGAGCACGAGATTGGGGCCGCGCTTGGCGACGTCGAAAAGCACCGGCTTTCCTCGCGCGTACTTGCGGGCATTGGTGGCTGCCTCCTGGACCGCTCGATACAACGTGTGCTGGCCTAAGGTATCGAGCCTTTCTACTATGCCTGGATCAGTGGAATAGCGCAGCTTAACGTTGTCATCTCGAATGAGCGTTTCGATGCTTGCTCGTGGATCTTCTGTTGCCTCCTGCCGCAGAGCATAAAGCACAGCGCGCAGATCCTGCACTGCAGCATTCGCTTCTTGGCGAATCGTCTCCGCCGCCGCGGAATACTCCTTGGAAACCTGCTCGTTCTGAAAAGACAATGCCCCTGCATGCACGGCAATCAGCGACAACCGATGCGACAGTGAATCGTGCATGTCACGCGCTATCTCTTCCCGAATTTCGCGCTGTAGATTCTGTTGCTTCTCGCGGTTCTTGCCGCGCTGCATGCCGATCAGAAGCACGATTACGAGTACTGGAACGATGCCAAATTCCAACCAGCCTTCGAACTCACTCGCAGGGTTGAGAGGATAGACAGCGAGATAGCTAAGCGACGCCACTACTGCCGCCACCGACCACTTCACGGACCTCCGTGATGTCATGGACACCATGGCCACCAGCTGAGATAGCACGGCAAAATAAGAAAAGCCGCAAGCAATCACGACAACCCCGCAGACGAAGGTCTTCCGCGTTCCTGGGAAGTCAGATTTCTCCAGCTCCCGCGGATCATGAGAAATGGCCCATGGCAGCAAACCGCACGAAACCACCCCAGCGATGAAACTCAAGCAAACGAAGCCGGCATAGGCTCTATCGGTTTGCGGATCGATGTTGGGCACCCCCATGTCTTCTAAGTCGATGCCGATACCGATCAGCCCAAAGCAGCACCCGCCTAGGACGCAGAGCACGACGATGAAAGCTACCTGCCAACGGTTCCTAGTCATGATTCATACCTTAAAGGCCGCAAACTCATTCTTAGGGATGATTAATTACCAGCGACTGTTTAGTCATGACTTTTCATCGCTGTTTAAAACGCCCGATCCTTTACTTCTTCTTTTGGGCGGTGCTGAGCGCCGTGCTCTTCGTCGCGCTCATGATCGGTTACGCAATTTTCGCGCCAGACTCAAATCTCGACGACATGAACGCGCCGCTGCCATTTAGCATCATGATGCTCTCCATCATTGTGTTCCTCCCAGGCGCCTTTTGCCGACGCCGGCCCGGCACGGTGTGGTCAGGTGATGGTCGGTTTCGGTGGGATTACGCCCGGCGCGCCCTTCTCGTGGCGTTGCCCGTTACGCTGTTGAGCTTTCTTCCGATTCTCCGAAATGGATTCTCCCCTGCTCCAAACGCTCTATTGATGCTGGGGCTGGCGGTCATCTTGGTGCCGCTGCAGTCAGTGACGGAGGAAGTTATCTTTCGCAGTCTGCTTCCCCAGGTATTCGGCCGGTGGCTGCGCTCGCCGTGGTTGGCCTATTTGCCCTCGATTCCGTTATTTGTGGCAGGCCATACTTATAACTGGATCGGGCTTGTTGATATCTTTGTCTTCGCCGTCTGCCTAAGCGTGCTCACGGTGAAGACGAACGGGATCGAGTACGGATGCGTGATTCATGCGTGCAATAACTTCGTCTTTTTTGCTGCTGGCATCTTGGGCTTTGTGGACGTTAACGCTGAGAATGTGGGGTGGGGCCAAACCCTGCTCAGCGCATTGACCTGCATTGTTATCTCGGCGATCTTGTACTACTCAACGCCCTCCACCGCAGAGCGCATCACTCTTGTTGCCGGCGAAGGATGCGCGTCTTCGGCAGCCAAGCGCTCAAAGGCTACGGCGGCGAGTGCTGCGGCTTGGTCACCGAGCACCGAATCATCGAACCTCGCCAGCGGCGAATGATTCCACTCGCGCAGGTGCTCCGGGGTATCCGGATTGACGGTGCCGAACCACATAAAGGTGCCAGGTACCTGCGCTAGTACGCCGCCGAAGTCCTCCGAAGCCATCATGGGCGTTTCCATCGGAATGACATTTTCTGCTCCGAACATGCCACCCCACAGCGTCGCGGCGAATTGATTCTCGCGCGGGTTGGTTTTGGTTGCGGAATACAGAACCTCGAAATCCACCTTCGCGGTGCATCTATGCGACGCCGCGACAGAACTGGCCACTTCCACAACCATCTGGCGCACTTGCTCAATCTTTTCATCGCGCAGCACACGCACTGTGGCGCCGAGCATGGCGTGATCAGGGATGACGTTGATGGCGCCGTCGCCAGCGCGCAGATTAGTCACCGTGATGACGATCGGCTCGTTGGCGTCGAAGCGGCGAGTCAGTGCAACCTGCAAGGCCATCTGAATTTCCCCCAGCGCTGCGACGGGATCGATGGCGTCATGCGGCCGCGAACCGTGGCCGCCCTTGCCATAGACAGTGATCTTCAGATTCGACGATGATGCCATCATGGGCCCGGAAATATGGTGGAAAGTGCCGCGATCCTGCGGGCCGACATGCAGGCCATAAGCAGCAATCGGACGGCGCCCCGCCGCATCGAGGACGCCCTCTTCGATCATCGGGAGCGCACCACCGGGGCCTTCTTCGCCGGGCTGGAACATGAAAGTGACGTCGCCAAGCAAGTGCTCCTTCTGCGCGCACAGCAACTTCACCGCTCCGATGAGCCCGGCGGTGTGAAGGTCGTGGCCGCACGCGTGCATCATGCCGTTGGTGGAAGCGAAAGGATCGCCCGTCTGCTCACGGACCGGCAAGGCGTCCATGTCTGCGCGCAGCAGCACCGAAACCGGCCGTGGGCCGCGCTTGCCGCCGCGAAGGACCGCGACCACGGAGCTTAAATCCTGGCCGACCTGAATCTCCAACGGCAGGCCTTTGAGCGCCTCGAGGACCTTCTTTTGCGTCCGCGGAAGCTCGAGCCCGATTTCTGGGTTCTGGTGCATATCCCGCCGGAATTCCTGCAGCTGCGGTAAGAGCTTTTGGCCTTCCTCCAAGAACACCTCACTGGCAATGCGCTCACCAATCTTGGCAGCGGTAACTGGCAGCGGTGGAAGCTGCTGGCCGTGGCGAGGTGCCTTCTTCTTGATGGGTTCCATGAATCAATCCTTCCCGGGTTTGACCATCGAGCCTACATGGGACCTACCCCGTATCAAGCAAAGGAGAGTACCCCTCCTCTCGCTTCCCAGGCTTCCATCCTTTGGGCAACGGTTTGGCGCCAGTTCGCGGTGTCTGGCACGAGCACACCCTCTGGAGAATTGGATTCCCAGCGGCCGTCTTCGAAGAGCCAATAAATCTCCCCGGTAATTGGGTCCATGATGTAGAAGGCACGGCCATCAGTCTTGATGTTGTGACAGTGCTGGCAGAGGCTGACCAAGTTATCGGTGGAAGTTGGGCCATTTTCGCCATAGGGAACGCGGTGATCGAGCTGGTTGCGGTGGGCTGGCTTACTGCATCCCGGGCCGCGGCAGGTTCCATCGCGGGCCTCCACGAAGGCGCGAATGCCGGCGGTGGGACGATAAGTCTCGGTCTGTGCTGGCGCGATGTTGCGATAGGAGGCATCTGCAGGCGGGGTGACGTAGCCATAGCCCGGAGCGAACGCGAGGGTGGTTTCTGCCTGCTGGAAAAGGTTAATCACGACCTTTTGTTCAACTGGCTCGAGCACGCAGGAAGCAAGTGCGCGAGCGAAGGAAATTCCTTCGTCCTCGGCGCGTTTGCGGACGACGCGGTCGATTTTTTCGGCGGTCACGGCGTCAAGGTTGGCTGTAAACTCCCCGCGGCCTGCATGACGCTCGAGTTTATAGCGGTCACGTTCTTCTTCGTCTTCGCCCTTCAAACAATTGTGCAAAGAGAGGACATCAGAAATTACGCTGCGGATGCGCGAAGCCTCCGGCAGGCGCTGGTTGGCACGGCTGGGCGTAAACAATTCCTCCAAGGCATCGTCGACATGGGGCAGGACGCGCTCCTCGACGCCTTGTAGAGCCCTGCCGACGGCGAGGATTCGGTCAAAATCAAGGAACCAATCGAGCTTATTGAGACGAGTAAGTTTCGGTAGAAAAGAAAGTTTGCGGATGCCGTAGTAAAGATGTTCGGCTTTATAGGAAGTGATGCCGAGGTTGCGTGAGACGTCGTTGAAGGCTAGGTCAGCGTCGTCACCGGGTTGCGGAATGATCGATTGCAGTGCGAGCCAGTTGAGGCGATTGCTTTCCGTAAAAGCCCGCCCGGCCTGGTTCTTTGGATTCAGTGGAGCGAAGTAGGGTCCGTCCATCGAAGTCTCCTAGGTTTATTTTCTGTTATCCGGCGATGCCGGTCAGCTTCCCCTCCAAGCTGTACAAACCCAAGATACAAAACACCCCAGACATCCGCAAGAGTGTTCGAAAAATTAGCCCCCGGCTACTCCCCGGGGACGTCGATAAGCGCAGTATTAACCCTCACCGTCGGTAGAAAGCGCCGCCACGAACGCTTCCTGCGGAACAGATACCGAGCCGATGGACTTCATGCGCTTCTTACCAGCCTTCTGCTTCTCCAGCAGCTTACGCTTACGAGAGATATCGCCGCCGTAGCACTTCGCCAGGACGTCCTTGCGCATAGCGCGGATATTCTCACGCGCAATGATCTTGGAGCCAATGGCGGCCTGGACCGGAACCTCGAACTGCTGGCGCGGAATGAGCTCTTTAAGCTTCTTCGTCATCTTGTTGCCGTACCACTGCGCCGAATCGCGGTGAACGATGGCAGAGAAGGCGTCGACCGGATCACCGTTGAGCAGGATATCCACCTTGACCAGATCAGACAGCTGTTCCCCAGCCTCTTCATAGTTCAGCGAAGCATAACCCTTGGTGCGAGACTTCAGCATGTCGAAGAAGTCGAAGATAATCTCACCCAAAGGCATGGTGTAGCGCAGCTCTACGCGGTCTTCAGAGAGGTAGTCCATGCCGCCCATCTGGCCGCGCTTGGACTGGCACAGCTCCATGGTTGGGCCCACGAACTGCTCCGGCACAATGATGGTCATCTTCACGATTGGCTCGTAGACCTCGCGCAACTTGCCGCTCGGCCAATCCGAAGGGTTGTGCACGAGGGACTCAGCGCCGTCTTCTGCAACCACGCGGTAGGTAACAGAAGGCGCGGTGGAAATCAGGTCCAAGCCAAACTCGCGCTCCAAGCGGTCGCGCGTGATTTCCATGTGCAAAAGGCCCAAGAAGCCGCAGCGGAAGCCAAAGCCTAGAGCAACGGAGGTCTCTGGCTCGAAGGTCAAGGAGGCGTCGTTTAGCTGCAGCTTTTCCAGCGCATCGCGCAGGTCTGGGAAGTCCGCCTGGGAGATTGGGAAAAGGCCCGAATAGACCATCGGGTTCGGGTCCGCATAGCCTTTCAGCGGCTCCTCAGCGCCGTTGGTTGCCCAGGTAACGGTGTCACCGACCTTGGTCTCACGCACATTCTTCACGCCCGTAATCAGGTAACCAACCTCGCCCGGACCCAAGCCCTCGCACTTGCGCATGGTCGGCGAGACGATGCCCACCTCCAGCAGCTCATGGTTTGCGCCCGTAGACATCATGGTGACCTTCTGACGCGGGGTCAGCTTGCCGTCCATCATGCGGATATACGTGACGACGCCCCGGTAGGTGTCATAGACGGAGTCGAAAATCATGGCGCGCGCGGGGGCGTCGGCAGGCGCATCCGTGGTTGGCGCTGGCACCAAATCCACGAGCTTATCGAGCAGCTCCTCGACGCCCTCGCCCGTCTTGCCGGACACGCGCAGGACGTCCTCCGGCTCACAGCCGACGATGTTGGCGATCTCGAGGGCGTACTTCTCCGGATCCGCAGCGGGGAGGTCAATCTTATTGAGGACCGGGATGATCTCCAGATCATTTTCCATCGCCAGATAAAGGTTGGCGAGGGTTTGCGCCTCGATGCCTTGGGCGGCGTCGACAAGCAAAATAGCGCCCTCACATGCCTCGAGCGCGCGGGAGACCTCGTAAGTAAAGTCCACGTGGCCCGGCGTATCAATCATCTGCATGACGAACTCCTCGCCCGCATGCTCACCGGTGCGCGGAACCCAGGGCAGACGCACGTTCTGCGCCTTAATGGTAATGCCGCGCTCGCGCTCGATATCCATGTTGTCGAGGTACTGATCGCGCATATCGCGCGCGTCAACGACCTGCGAGAACTGCAGGATGCGGTCAGCCAGCGTCGACTTGCCATGGTCGATGTGGGCGATAATGCAGAAGTTTCGAATCTGGGAAAGATCCGTAAACGTAGTGGCCGCAAAGTTTTTAGACATGCGTCTACAATAGTCGACATGACTAGCGGCAACCCACTTACCCGCTTAAGGCAGGCGCTTGGCATCGCAGAACGCGAGCCAGTCGACGTCGGCCTTGCTCACATATCCAACAGGCTAGGCATGAATAATGCTGCTGAGCACCGCGAACCCCGCAAAGCAGCAAAGATTCGCATCGAAACCACCTCCTCGCATCCGCGCACCGTTTGCTTCTCCCCCGACATGGATGGCCAAGCCGATTCCGGCGAGGTGGTGTGGGTCTGGGCGCCTTCCGACGGCAAGCAATCACCGCCGCACGAACGCGCCGTGCTCATCATCTCCCGCACGCGCACCACTGTTTTGGGGCTTTTGATCTCCCCAAATCCAAACCACGCGCACGAGGAAGAATGGCTCGACATCGGCACCGGCGAGTGGGACGAAAGCGGCAGGCAGTGCTGGGTACGCCTAGATCGCATCCTCGAAATCTCTGAGGAAGAATGCCGCCGCCAAGGCACTCTTTTCCCGGAGCGCCGCTTTGAGCGCATCGCCAACCGTTTGCGTTCCCGCTATCACTGGGCGTGATTTGGGTTTTATCCCAGCTCCTGCTAACTTTTTGTAGGTTACTTACTTTCCGGGCGCGTTGGTCGGGGCGGTCAGGACCTTGGGTCCGCTCATCGAACATCAACGCCGCGCATTAATTCAGATGCAGGACATGTTCGGCAGGTTGGTTGCAGTTCAATCACTTTCGATTCCAAGAGGTAATTCAAATGGCAAACATCAAGTCCAAGAAGAAGCGCATTCTCACCAACGAGAAGGCACGTCAGCGCAACAAGGCTGTCCGTTCCGCAGTCCGCACCGAGATCCGCAAGTTCCGCGATCTTGTCACCGCTGGTGACAAGGAAGGTGCTGAGAAGCAGCTCCGCGTTGCTTCCCGCGCACTGGACAAGTCCGTGTCCAAGGGAGTCTTCCACCGCAACACGGCTGCCAACAAGAAGTCCGGTATGGCTAACGCCTTCAACAAGATGGCCTAAGCTTTTTAAAGCCTGACTTTTAATGCCTTTCCTCGCAAGAGGGAGGGCATTTTTTAATCTCCACTCCGAAAGATCCGCACTGATTTTCGAACGTGTCCGGCGAGCACGCTAGGATTTTGAGCTATGAGTCTTGCCAAGCAGCACACCATCAAGCCGCTCCTCAAGTGGGTCGGCGGAAAGCGCCAGCTCCTGCCCGCAATCCACGCTGCCCTGCCGGAGTTTAACCATTACTACGAGCCCTTCTTGGGCGGCGGCGCGGTGCTGTTTTCTTTGACCCCGGAAAAGGCCACGGTCAACGATCTCAACTCTGAGCTCATCAACGTCTACGAGACCGTGCGCGACGATGTTGACGGACTCATCTCATTGCTAAGCACCTATCCCAACGAGGAAGACTTCTTCTACGAGATGCGCGGCAAAGACCGCGATTCTTCCTTCGCACACATGACGCGCACCGAACGCGCCGCGCGCACCATCTACCTGAACAAGACCTGCTACAACGGTCTCTACCGCGTCAATAATGCCGGGCAGTTCAACTCCCCCTTCGGCCGCTACGCCAACCCCGCCATCTGTGACGAAGAGACCCTGCGCGGGGTATCGGGGTACCTCAATGACAACGAGGTTTCCTTCCACACCGGTGACTATGCCGCCATCTTGCAAGACGCCAAAGAGGGGGACTTTGTCTATCTCGATCCTCCCTATGACCCAGTCAATCCCACAAGCAACTTCACCGGGTATCAGTCCGGCGGCTTCGGCCGCGAGGATCAGCTCCGCCTTAAGGAAGTCTGCGACAAACTCGACGCAGCCGGCGTGAAGTTCCTGCTATCGAACTCCGCCACGGATTTCATCCAAGAGATCTACTCCGCCTACGAGATAGACATCGTAGGGGCCACCCGCGCCATCAATTCCGTGGCATCCAAGCGCGGCAAAGTCGACGAAGTATTGGTGCGTAACTATGGCACGGCTTAACGACGTCGCATGGCAGCGCATCCTCGACGCCGAGACCTTGGCACGCATCGAACGCGAAGGCTTCGTGGAATTTAGCGCCAAACAGCTCAAAGAAAAGGGTGGCCGAGAGCCGCGCCTTCTGGCCAAACATGACTTTTCTGCTTCCCGCCCGGAGATTTTCCAGGAGCACAACTTAAGCATCTTCCCCATCCGGCGCGATGGATACGTCGTGGGCAACTTCGACGTCTACGAGCCTTTTCCGGAGACCGTGACGCCGCTTAAGACGCTGCCCGTTCCGCAAGGGGTTGAATCGCTTGACTTCGACAATTTAAGCTCCGAGACCCTCGTGCTCAATGCCGCGGTGATTGCGGGAGTGCTGCAGGATTTCCTGGGCGTCGATAAGCTGCATGCCACCGTGGCCGGGCGCATGTCCACCGGCACCGTCAGCATGCGCCTGCGCGGCGAGGAGCTCGTGGTGGACCGTGCGCAGATGGAAATAGACGGCGGGTTTGAGGCGCCCGAGTGCCTGGTGCTCATCGAGTGCAAGAATCACATCTCACCCGATTTCAACATTCGCCAGCTTTATCTGCCTTTCCGGCGCTTTAGCCAACAGCTGGGAAAGGAAGTTGTGCCGGTATACCTGGTCTATTCCAACGGCATCTTCCACCTGTATCGCTATCGTTTCAGCGATGCGGAGGATTTCCGCAGCATCCAGCTCGAGGCCGCCGCACGTTATATGCTCGGCGAATCCGAGCTCAACACCGAATCCGTCAAGGCGGTCCTACGGCGTAGCAGCACACGCGAGGCGGACATTCCCTTTCCCCAGGCCGATTCCTTTGCGCGCGTGGTCAGCCTCTGGGAGATGCTGCCACTGCCCAAGGCGGAGATTCCCGAGCGCTTTGGGTTTAGCCACCGCCAGGCTGACTATTACTTGAATGCTGGCCGTTACTTGGGCCTAATGCGCATTGAGGATGAGCTGGTCGAGGGAATCGAGCTGGCCGATACCCGCGACGGGCGCAACCTACAGCTCATCGAGGCGCTAGCTAGCCGGCCTGTCTTCCACGAGATGGTGGCCGCCGTGGCTGAGAAGCAGCGCATGCTGAGCAAGGAAGAAGCCGTGGCCATCATGGAGGCGGCCGACCTAAATATCTCTGGTTCTACGCTTCCCCGCCGCGCCCAAACCGTGGTGGCGTGGTCGCAGTGGGTGGCAGAGCTTTTCGCGCCGCAGCAACTTAGCCTGTTATAGCGGCAATAATTAGGCCCACACCGGCCACGGCGAAGAAACAACCCGAAGCGATGTCGATGATGGGTCCGGCGGCAAGAAGGCGGCGTCGGATAGCGTTGGTGGAAATCACCGTTGCAACGGTCACGAAGACCAAGTAGCTGGAAATGCCCATGCTCAGCACGAGCCCCGCGGCCAGCCACAGCGGCGGGTGCGGCGGCAGCAAAGGCGCGATCATCGCCGCCAAGTAGAGCACGATTTTCGGGTTCGAAAGGTTGGTGAAAAGCCCTGTGCGGAAGACTTGCTTGACACTACCCAACCGCGATACCGCCTCGTCTAAGTTCAACGCCGGCTGTTTGCGCTGCGCCAGGCCCGTGCGAACATTCTGCAGGCCCATCCAGATGAGGAAGCAGCCGCCGATGCCCTGAATGAAGCGGAGCAGCCCCGGGAATGCGGTCAGCAACGCCGCCGCGCCGAACACCGTGAGCGTGCACCAGAAAAGCACGCCGACCTGAGTGCCCGTGACGGCCGCAACCGCATGCTTGCGCGAGCGGGTGGCGTAACGGGTCACCAGTACGATGTCTGGTCCCGGCGCGAGGGCGCCCACCATGTTCATGGCGATGAGGAACGCAAACGCGGACCAGCTCATGAAAGGCGCTCGATCAAATCTTCGCGGCCGAACATGCGGGCAGAATCCAAGGCATTAGGCTGGCCGGCCTGCGGATCGGCACCGGCTGCTAAGAGGGCTTCGATCACCGCATCTTCCTTCTTAAAAATTGCGCCTGCCAGCGGGGATTGATTGCGGTCATTGAGCAGGTTCACGTTTCCGCCTGCGGCAGCTAACTTGGTCACGAGCTCCGCATGGCCGTTGTATGCCGCCAACATGACGAAGGACTGGCCGTCCTGGTTGACCATGTTCGGGTTCACGCCTTGGGCGATGTACTCCAGCAACGTGCCGTCGCCATTGCGTGCGAAATCAAAAAGCTTCGAGGCAAACTCTTGGATGTCTTCCATGCGAAGTAGTTTATCGCGCAAGCTCGGCTACTCTACGCACAGCGGCCTCTACCGCAAACTCTTCGTCGCCGCCTTGGCCTTTGACTGCGGCATCGAGCTCGGCCATGAGCACCACTGCCTTGTTCACGGAATCCTCCGACCAGCGGCGCGCCACCGGGTGAGTCAGCTTCACCACGTAAGGAGCAAGGCCGGTTGCCTTGGCCAAAGAGTACTGGTCGCCGCGGGCGGAATAGAGCCTGGCGATTGCGCCTACCTTATTCGCCAGCGCCGCCGAGATGGCAACGGGCGAGGCACCTAATTGGAGAGCGCGCCGGCACGTGGAGACGGCGGCTTCCACGCGCCCGGCTACGGCGGCGTCGGCGATGTCCCAGTTCGCCACCTCAGCCACGCCGACGTAGTAGTTGTGCACGGCCTCGCGGGTGACGTTGCCGTTGGTATCGAAGACCAGCTGGGAAATCGCCGAGGCCAGCTCACGCAGATCGGAGCCCACGCCATCGAGCACGGCCTGGACGACGTCGGGGGTTGGCCGTACCCCGTGCGAGGCGAACTCGCGGGTGGCCCAGGTACCCAGCTCGTTGGGATAGAGCGAGAACACCTCGTGCACCTCGCCTACTTTGCGCAGCTTGGCAACGAGCTCTGGTGGTTTCTTCTTACCTTTGAGAGTTTTGGCCGTCACGCTGTAGATGAGCACCAAGGTCATGCCGGGGCCTGGATCGGCGACGGCCTTAAGGAGGATTTGGGTGAGTTCCTTGCCCACCTTTTCGACGTCGCTGATGACGATGACGCGGTTATCGCCAAACAGGGAGGGGCTGGTCGCCATGGCGATTTCCCCCTCCGAGACCTCAGAAGCCTTGAGGCGGACCACCTCGACTCCCTCCCCGGCCGCCTTCTGGATGGAAAGGCGGGCACGCTCGGTGAGGAATTCGTCGTCGCCAAGGATGAGATGGACCTGATTCATAGGAGCAATTCTAGCGGTAGAAAACTGCGATTCCATCTGCTGTGCGCGTGGGGTAATCGGGCGGCGAATCTTGCGTAACAATGATGCTCCGTGTGCCCGGCGGAATGGGCTCGATGTCTTCCTCAGTGGCCACCACATGTATCGGTGCCTGCGGGGTATCAAAGTGCCTCGGCCACAGGAATGCAACCACGCAGGCAAGTGTGAGCAATGGGCGTTTGTAGAGGATGCCCGCCACTATCCAGCCGTAGCCCAGCAACACCAGGAAAGGGCTAGCGTCAACGGTGCTGACCGGCAAGGCCGCGCAGCCGCGGGCGATGGTGTTAATCCACCAGGTAAAAGGCTCGGCTAGGCGCAGCACCCCGGCGCCCAACACGGAAAGCGGGCCCAGCTGCGCGAAGAGGGCTGCCAGCAATCCCAGGATGGTCACGGGAGCAGTCGCGGGAGCAACCAGCACGTTTGCAAGTACCGAGACCACCGATACCTTCCCGGACATCAAAGCAATGATCGGCATCGTCACGAGGTCGGCCGCAATTGCCACGGCGAGCGCGCGGACGAAGATATCCGGCCATCCAATCACCGCCAGGTGGCGATAAAGCAACGGCGAGAGCGCCACGATTCCGGCGGTCGCCGCCACCGACAACGCAAACCCGAAGTTCTTGGCCAACTCGCTGTCGATAAAAAGCAGCACGATGATAGCCAGGCTGAGCCCATGCATCGGCTCCATGCGCGCGGAGTTTAAAACCGCGAGTAGTCCCACCAGGCCCATCACGGCCGCGCGCTGGACGGAAGGCTCAAACCCCACCAAAGCCACGAAGATGCACAATGCGCTAAGCGACGCCGCGACCCGCAGCCGTGGTCCCTTCACCAACAAGGCGGCAGCGCTGCACACGATGGCCACGTTCGAGCCGGATACCGCGCTCAAATGTGACAACCCGGTGTCGATATAAAGCTGCTTTTCTGCCGCAGTCTGCAAGGTGGTATCCCCCAGCACCATGCCCGGCAGCAGGCCTTGTGAGGAAGGGCCAACGCTTATGCTGACCAGCTCGCGGAAGTTCTCTGCCACGTGCGCGGCCAAAGAATCCGGCGGGGTAAGCGAAGTGATGGTGCCATGGTCCACGGTCACTTGGGCCCCGGCTGGAGCGGGTTCGTCGCTAAACACAGGTACCTGAAAGGGATAGCCAGGCACGCGCAGGCGCAGCAGCCAGCCAAAGCGCACCTCGGTGGGCTCAGTTATGACGGTGCCGGTCAGGACGTCGCCAAGCGGGCCCGCGCGGGAAATGCGCACCTTAGTCACGGCGATGGCCAAGGCGCTAAGGCCCGTGGTGAGCACCGCCTGGCCGCGCTGCCAGAACCACAGGACTAGACAGACTAGCGGCACTAAGGAGCACCACGCGCCGTTAAAGCTTAAGAGCGTGGCCAGCCACACCGCACACGCGGCCGGCAGCAGGCGCAGCTGCCTCATAATTGCACCTGGTCTTTGAGCGCCTCGAACTTTGCAGGCCCAATGCCGCTTATCTCCATCAGCTGCTCAATCGAGGTAAAACCGCCGGATTCCTCGCGAAAGCTCAAAATGGACTCCGCCGTGACCTCCCCCACCCCTTTCAGCTCCATCAGCTGCTCCTTGGTGGCTGAGTTCAGGCTGAGCAGACCGCCTTCCTGCGGCTCGCCCGGGGCTGGGGCGGGTGCGGGCAGGCCGACGACGATTTGCTCGCCGTCGCTAAGCCGTTTGGCCAGGTTGAGGTTGAGGAGGTCCACGCTGGGGCGCGGGTGGGCATGATCGAGGGCG
Organism: Corynebacterium sp. HMSC036D03; assembly: GCF_001836185.1. Classification (NCBI taxonomy): domain Bacteria; kingdom Bacillati; phylum Actinomycetota; class Actinomycetes; order Mycobacteriales; family Corynebacteriaceae; genus Corynebacterium; species Corynebacterium sp. HMSC036D03. The sequence continues at coordinate 112,728 of NZ_KV827708.1, read as the reverse complement.
TCGGCAATGCGGGCGTCCGGCGCCACCGTGACAAGGCCGGGGTTTTCGACCTCCCCCACCACGGAGACCACCAGGGAGCTCGGTGCAGCGGCGCTGCTCGTAGCCTCGGAAACGGAAACCGCATAAGGATCGTTCCGGCTCGTAATACCCAGCCACGCCAAGACACCCGCAGCAACCAACACCGCGATGGCGCAGGCAAGCCACGGCGGAATGCGCACGCGCGGGCGCGGATAGGTGACGTTGAGCAGGTCCTCTTCCCCGGTGGGGCGCGTTAGTTCCCGAAGGCGATCGCTAATATGCGGCATGCCCTCGACGCTAAAAGGCGGCGCAGTTAATGCGCTAGAGGCAATTTAAAAACCTGTGGATAACTTGTTGTTCGTGTCAACGATTCAGGAGGTTCCTTGCTAAAGACCACCGATACGCCGATGGCGCCGGGGCCGGCATGCACGGCGAGCACCTCGGTGAGTTCTTCGACCATGAAGGAAGAGCCCTTCGGCAGGGCTATCTCGAGCAGTTCGAGCAGGCGCTCGGCGGACTCCTCGGCGTCGTTGTGCTGCAATGCCACGAAGACGGGCTCGCCATCGGCGCGGGAGGCGATGAGATCGACCAGCTTGGTAAAAGCCTTAGTCTGGGTGCGGGTCTTGCCCACGAGCTCCAGTTTGCCGCCCACGATGGACATGATGGGCTTGGTGGCCAGAAGTGCAGTGGAGAGCATCGCGGTGGTGGTAGAAAGGCGACCGGAGCGGCGCAGTTCCTCCGTGGAGTTGAGGTAAACCCAGGTGCGGCCGCGCTTGATCGTATCCAGCGCCGCCTCGTAGCACTCCTCAAGCGAGGCGCCATCACGCGCCAAGGTCGCCGCAGACATCGCCGCGGCACCAATCACCATGCCCGCCGAGCCGGACTCGACCACCTTGACGGTATCGGGGAACACGCCCGAAGCCGTCACCGCGGCAGACCAGGTGGAAGAAAGTTCCTTGGACAGATGGATGGCCACAATGCCGTCGTCGGTGGAGCGTTCCATTTCGCGACCGTATGCGGCCGCGAGCTCCAGCGCAGTAAGACCCGAGGTAGATTGCTCGCCGTCTGCGTCCATGACGTGCAAATCGATTACTCGAATCTGCAGGTTTTTCACGATGTCTGGCGGCAGCCCCGCGGCGGAATCAGTGACGATGCGGACGGCCACTAGTCACCTGCCCCCATGTTCCAGCCGTCGAAGTACCACTTGGCGCCGTCCACGTTTCCCGCAGTGAACTCGAGGGAGGCCTGCGGATTCGCTGGATCAAAGTCCGGACGGGCGGTCAGCTGGGACCAGTGGGTGTTCTTCAGGCCCGAAAGGATGGAGTACTGCTCGTGGCGCAGGCCCAAAAGGTGGCAGGTCAACGCTGCAATCGCACCGCCGTGCCCCACCACCAACACGGTGCCCTCGGCCCACGGTTCCGGGTCACGCATCAGCTCGTCGATGACGGGACGCGCACGCTTGGCGACGTCCACCCGCGACTCGCCCTCCGGCGGCGCCCAGGTGGGATCGTGACGCCAGATGGCGCGGGCGCCGGGGTAGTCGCGATCTACTTCCGCCGAGGACATCCCCTGCCACTTGCCCAGGTGCGTCTCGCGCAGGCGGGCGTCGACAGTAGGCTCCAGGCCCAAACGTTCACCAATGACGCCGGCGGTGGCGCGGGCACGGGAAAGATCCGAGCACACGATCGCGGAAATCCCTTGCTCCGCAAGCAGATCTGCTGCCTGCTTGGCCTGTGCAAGCCCCAGCTCGGACAGCTCCGTGTCCAGGTGGCCCTGCATGCGGCCAGTGGCGTTATAAGTGGTCTGACCGTGGCGGATCAGAAGCAGGCGGCGCGACAAGGTTTAGTACTCCTCGTCCTCTTCCGGCTCCGGCTGAGCCAGTGGGATCTCATCGATGGACTCAACTTCGCGCAGGTTAACCTCGTCGGACCACTCGCCCGGACGCTCCGGGGTCTCGATGCCCTCGATCTCCAGGATCGGGCAATCGTGGTAGAGGCGATCGAGGCCATAGAACTCGCGCTGATCGTTGCGCTGGACGTGGATAACGATGTGACCGTAATCCAGCAGTACCCAGCGGTTTTCGCGGTTGCCTTCGCGGCGCTTTGGCTCGTGGCCAAGCTTGGTCAGCTCGTCTTCGATTTCCTCCACGATGGAGGCCACCTGGCGCTCGGTCTCGGCGGATGCCAGCACGAAGATCTCGGTGATAGCAAGCACGTCAGAGACGTCGATAGCCACGATGTTCGTGGCCAGCTTCTCGTCAGCAGCGTGCGCCGCGGTTTCAGCCATCTTGCGGGCTACATCAGTAACGGACATGTGCTTTCCTTCAAATATCTTCCAAATATCTTCGAATACTTTTTAGTTCTGCCAGTTTCGCACGTAAGAGGTGCGTTTGGCTATTTCCGTGAATTCTTTTTCCCAAATTCTATAAAGGCTTATCAGGATTAGGCCCATAAAGATTGTTCTTAGCGATGTATTGGACAACCCCATCCGGCACGAGATACCACACCGGCTCGCCTTCCCCGGCGCGCTTGCGGCAATCGGTGGAAGAAATGGCCATGGCGGGAATTTCGATGAGTTCGATCCCGGTTTGGGATTCCAGCGGCAGCATATCCTTGCTGAGTTCGTAGCCGGGGCGGGTGACGCCGACGAAGTTGGCCATCTCTAGCATGACCTCCCAATCGTGCCAGCTCATGATCGAGGCCAGGGAATCGGCGCCGGTGATGAAGTAGAGCTCGGCATCGGGGAAAAGCTCGCGCAGGTCACGCAGGGTATCGATGGTGTAGGTGGGGCCCTCGCGGTCGATGTCGACGCGGGAGACGGTAAAGCGCGGATTCGAGGCGGTTGCCACCATGGTCATCAGGTAGCGATGCTCGGCTGCGGTGACGTCGCGCCCCTCCTTCTGCCACGGCTGGCCGGTGGGCACGAAGACCACTTGGTCCAGTTGGAAGCGGTAGGCCACCTCACTGGCGGCCACGAGGTGGCCATTGTGGATGGGGTCGAAAGTGCCGCCCATGATTCCAATGCGCTGTGGACTAGTCATGAGTGGAGATTATACGTGCGCTTTCTACCCAGCTTGCAAAGGTATCGGCTACTTTTTCATCGGCGGGCGTGGGCGCCTGGGTGAAATAGGAAGCATGCCGCGAGGCCTTGGTGGATAGAGCCGCGCTTGCCGACGCCACCGAGAGGTCGCAGGCGAAATCGTCCCGCAGGCAGTAGTTCAAGCGCTGCCCCTCGGGCAACACCGCGCTTTCTGGACGCATGTGCGCTGGGGCCAATTCCAGTAGTCCGCCACCGCGGGCTGGGCTGCCGATGACGTTGGGATCGCCCGGCAGGGAAAGTGGATTTCCCAACGTAATGGCTGCATGCAGCCGCGGGAGGGACTTTTCCGCACTCGTGGTGATGATGGCGCCCTGCGAGTACCCAGCCGTTATGTACTTCGGTGCGCAGCCGGTGCTCGCCTCGTAGTCTTGGACCACCTTGGGCGCATTGGCCATGCCGGTTTGCACGCTGTTGATAAAGCCGAACAAGACAGAAGGAATGAGCTCGTAGAGCGGGTGCTGCCCCACGATGAGCGCTAGGCGCTGCACGGTCTGAATCGGGTTGAGGTTCTCGCCGTCTTCTGCCAGCGCCGGCAGGTCCATTTCTGCCGGATAGGCCTTGTCATCCATGGCCAGCACGAAGACGCGGTCCATGGTTCCCGGATGACGCTTTTCTACTAAGTGGAAAAGGCCTGCGAGGTTCGGGCCCTCGTAGCCGTTTGAGGGCGCGGAGTGCTCCGAGTATTGCTGCGGGCCGAAGTACTCGCCGTGGTCCTTGTCCTGGTCAGAGCCTCGTGCGGCGAGCACCACGACGTCGGGGCAGGCGCTCTCCTCAGCTGCTGCATGTGGGGCAACTGCGAAGGCGCTGCCCAGAGCAACTGTGGAGGCAGCCAAGAAGGACAGCGATTGGGAAGGCAGGCCTCGGGAAGAGAGGAAACGAGAAAAAGATAGATGCATGTTTTAAGGTCGAGTTTGACCGCTGCCCTGCAGGATCCACTTTGTGGAGGTCAGCTCCGGCAAAGCCATCGGGCCGCGGGCATGCAGCTTCTGGGTAGAGATACCGATCTCCGCGCCCATGCCATAAACCTCGCCGTCGGTAAAGGCGGTGGAGGCATTGAGCATGACGGCGGCGGCATCGACCTCGTTGGCGAACTTAAGCAGAACATCGGCGTCCTGAGCGGCGATGCCCTCAGTGTGGCCGGTGGTGTACTCGGCGATGTGCGCGATGGCGCCAGCGACGCCGTCAACCACCTTGGCGCAGATGTCGTTGCTCAGGAACTCCTCACGCCATTCCTCGTCGGTTGCTTCCACAGCATTGGCCACGCCGAATTGCTCGAGCTCGGCGACCTCGCCATGGATGACCACGCCTGCCTCCTGAAGGGAGGTGATGACGCGAAGTTTCGCGGCGTCGGCAAGCGCGGCGTCGAGCAGCACGCACTCGGTGGAGTTACAAACCGAAGGGCGGCGGGTCTTGCCGTTGATGACCATGGCGATGGCCTTGTCGAGGTCGGCGCTGGCATCGATGTAGAAGTGGCAGTTGCCGGTGCCGGTCTCAATGGCGGGGACGGTAGCGCCCTCCACCACCGCATTGATGAGGCGAGCAGAACCGCGGGGAATCACGACGTCGACAAGCCCGCGCGCCGTGATGAGATCCTGCACCGAATCGTGGCTTTCGCACGGCAGGAGCTGCACGCCCTCGCGCGGAAGGTCGAAGTGCGCCAGGGTGTCCTGGAGGATCTCCACGAGCTGCTCGTTGGAGTTGCGTGCGGACTTAGATCCGCGCAACAGCGGCACGTTGCCGGACTTGAGCGCAAGGCCAAAGGCATCCACCGTGACGTTCGGACGGGCCTCATAGACCATGCCCATGACGCCGAGCGGCACGCGCACCTGCTTCATCTGGATGCCGTTGTCCATGTTGTGGCCCCGCAGTACCTCCCCTACCGGGTCCTGCAGGGCGGCGACCTGGCGCAGGCCGTCGGCGATGCCTTCGACGCGCGCGGCGTCGAGCGAGAGCCTGTCGATTAAAGAATCATTCATCCCGGCCGCGCGGCCAGCGGCGACGTCGCGCTCATTGGCCTCGAGGATCTCAGGGGTGCGGGCCACCAGGTTTTCAGCAGCGCGCACAAGAATCTCATTCTTGCGTGGGGTGGAAAGCTGCGCGAACTGCGGCGCAACTTTCTTCGCCTGACGCGCCAGCTTTAGTACTTGGTCTCGTTCTTCATCTCGAGTGAGTTGGCTCATGAGGCTCAAGCTTACCGAAGCTAGCCTCGACAGGACAGACCATGGGCACGCCTTCATCATCGATGACGCGGGCATGGATGCCATAGACCTCACCCAGCAGCTCGGTGTTCAGCACCTCTGCCGGGGTGCCGTGGGCATGCACGCGGCCGCCGTGGAGAACCACGAGCTCATCGCAATAGCGCGCGGCCAGGTTGAGATCGTGGATAGCTACCAACGCCACTGCCCCGCGGGAGACCTCCTTGCGCAAGGTATCCAGCAGGTGCACTTGATGGCGCAGGTCGAGCGCGGAGGTCGGCTCATCCAGCAGCATCAGGTCTGGCTCGCGGGCCAGCATCTGCGCCACGGCCACGAGCTGGCGCTGTCCGCCGGAAAGCTGGTGAACGTAGCGGTGTGCGAGGTGAACGATGCCGAGCTTTTCGAGTGCCTGCACTGCCGATTCCAAGGCGTTAACGGAGCCGCGCTTAGCGGAGATGACCACCGATTCAAAGGCGGTCAGCGAGGCGCTGGTCAGAAGATCCTGCGGCACGTAGCCCACGTTGGCGCCACCAGTATCGCAGGTGCCCGAAGTCAGCTTCTGAATGCCGGCGATGGCCTTGACCAAGGTGGACTTGCCGGCCGCGTTGGGGCCGATGAGTCCGACGATGGTGCCGGGTTCAGGCTCGGGCAAGTCAACTCCTTTGAGCACCTCCCGCTTGCCAAAGTTCACGCATGCCTGTTCTACTTTCAGCACTTGATCCTCCTCTTGGTGAAGATGAGCAGCACGAAGAAAGGAACACCAACGAGCGCCGTGATGATGCCGATGGGTACGGCAACGCCGGGGATGATGGTGATCGATACCGCGTGGGCACCCGCCAGCAGCATCGCGCCCGCCGCCATGGAGGCCGGCGCAAAGAAACGCTGATCCTCGCCCACCAATAAGCGGGCCACGTGTGGGCCAACCAAGCCAATGAAGCCGATGATGCCGGCGAAGGCCACAGCGCTAGCGGCCAGCAAGGAGGCCACGACGAGGGTTAGAACGCGCAGTTTTTGCACGTTGATGCCGAGGGCCGCCGCACGCTCGTCGCCCAGGCGCAGCGCCGTGAGCTTCCACGCGTTAAGCATGGTGAAAGGAATGGCAACCAGCAAGGTGACTGCGATGATCAGGTTGGACATCCAATTCGCACGCTGCAGGGAGCCCATGGTCCAAAAGACGATCTGCTGCAGGGCTTCAGTCGAGGCGCTGTATTGCATCAGCGAAAGCAGTGCCTGGAACAAGAAAACGAGGGCGATACCCAGCAGAATCATTGACTCCGCACTAGCACCGCGCCACACCGCCGCACCCGCGACGATGGCCACGGCCACAAGAGCCGACAGCCAAGCGACGGCCGCGAGATTGAACTGCGGATTTCCCAGCACGGTCCAGCCCAACACGATTGAGGCCGCGCCACCGAAAGCGGCTGCTGCCGAAATGCCCAAGGTGAAAGGCTCCGCCAGCGGATTATCCAGAATGGTCTGCATATGCGCGCCCGATAGCGCCAGTGCGGCGCCGATGAGAACGGCCATAACCGACGCCGGCAGGCGCAGGTTCCACAGGACCGTGCGGGTAGTCTCATCCACCTGGCCCGGTGAGAAAATGCCACGCAGCATCTCCATCGGGGAAAGGTGAATCGGGCCGACCACCGTGGCGATGACGAAGGCCACGAAGGCAGCCAGCACCAGCGCGCCAATGATGAGCACCTTGCGGAAGTTATTGCTGCGGTACTCGGCGATTACCTGGTGGGTGTCGGTTTTGGTTTCGGTTTTCTGGTCAGTCTGCAAACTCTCAGAAGAGGTCAAAAGTGCCATTTTCTAGTGCTTGTGTGTGTTCTTGGTCGTGAAGAAAACGCCGCTGTAGTCGATGGGCAGCCACTTGTTGTGGAATTCGGCGAAGTCCTTTTCTGGGTCTAAGTCCTTGAAGGTTTCTGGGTGCATCCACACGGCAAACTGCTCCAAGGCGAAGATGTTAAAAGGCGAATCGTAGAACTGGTGGTAGACAGCGTGGAAGTTGCCTTCCTTTGGGGCCTTAAGCTGCTCGAAGCCCGGGGTCTTCAGCAGGCCCTCGAGGGTCTCCTGCGCCTTTTCTTCCTTGGCCGCGTAACCCATCTCCACGTGCGGCAGGACCTCCGGCTTTTCCGGGTCCTTGGCCCATGCGCCGCCGGTGGCGATGATGTGCTCCGGCTGCTCAGCAAGCACCTTTTCTGCGGTAAGATCTCCAGACTCGGTGTCCAGCAGGCTATCGCCCAAGTTCTCGCCGCCGGCGGCATTAACCAGGTCACCTAGGTTAGAGTCCTTGACCGTGGAGCAGCAATCCTTCAGGCCCGCCGCGCGCCAGACCAGGGTGCGCGGCTTGTTGCCTGCCTTTTCCGCGCGGGACTTAATGTCATCAACCTTGCCGGTATAGAACTTGTTGAACTCTGCGGCCTTGTCCTCGTGACCGAAGAGCTGGCCGAAGACCTCCATGGACTTCGGGGTGTTTTCCAGCGGCTTCTGGCGGAAGTCGGTGAAGACGTACTTCAGGCCGGCCTGGTCCATCTTGTCCAGAAAGCCGGTCTTTTCCGCACCCTCCTTGTGGTCCAGCGTCATGACCACGACGTCCGGCTTTTGCGCGAGCAGGTTTTCCACGGTGACGTCGCCCTTGGCGATGTTGCCGATGGTCGGCAGATCCTTGTACGCCGCATTGGTTTCGGCGAACTTGGACTCGAAGCTCGGAGCCGCCTCATGCAGGTCCTTGCCCAGAGCCACGACGTGCTCGAGCGGATCCTCGCGGTTGAGAATCGAGGTGGCGAAGAGCCCGCGGCCCTCGCCCAGAAGGATACGCTCAGGCTGCTTGTCGAAGGTGACCTCGCGGCCGGCGACGTCAGTGATGGTCACAGCAGTGTCCCCCGCGGCGCCGGTAGAGCCGGTGGACGCGGAGGTGTCTTCGTTGCTGCTGCACGCGCTCAACGCAGTCGCGGATGCGAGCATGGCCAGGGTGGCTGCCGCAATGCGGACGGAGTACTTGGGCACGTTGAAATGGGTCATGAAAGAAAGTCCTTTGCTCACGAACAATAGCCAAGTTAACTTAGGCTTGACTAAATCGAACTAGGATGAGCTTACAATCCGGAACGTGCCCGCGAAAGTGATCCCCCCGGGTTTTATTTAGGTCACTTTAAAGCTGAATAACATCCTCTTAAAGAAACTCACCCCCAACAGCATGGTTATCCGCGCTGGATGTCACGCGTGGGTATAGCTCAAGCGCGCAGCCACTCCCCCCGCAGACCCCGCGGACTACTGCCCCAGCTCCTTGCGGCGCTCGGCTGCCAGACGTAGGCGCTCGGCCCGGTCTTTGTCATCCTTCTTTTTCAATTCCTCATAAAGTTTTTCGTCGTCGTCGGAGAGCTTGACCGCCTCCCTGACACCCCACGAGGCGATACCTGCAATCGGGAAGACAAGCCAGAAATAGTCCCAGTCGAAGACGAAAAGCCCCAGGAAGAAGAGGATCATCGTCGCTGACCAAATGACGGCATCGATTCGGTGGACTAACCCTCCGCGGCGCTGCAGCCGGTCGAGCTCGGCCTGCGCTTCCGATTCCTTGAACGGGACGACCTCTGCAATTGGATTGTCAGGAAGGTCCTCAAAGAGGGAAGCGATCTCGCCGCGGGTACGCGCAACAGCCGCCTTTCCTGTGCGGTCTTCGAACTCGTTGATGTCGATGAGACCGTTAGCGAAGTGGGTGCTGAGGAGGTCTAGCGCATTGTGGCGTTCCGCGTCTCCCACGCGAATGTCTTTGTTCATGCTTTTACACTTTAATATCCAGCGTTCGGATCCACACGGGTAGGAATTTCCTCGCCAGCCTCAAAGGCTGCGGCCACCTTTGCGGTGTGTGCTCCCAAGTGGCGGCGCACCGAGTTACGGGTATTAGCAATGTGCGGTGTAATGACCACACGTTGGTCCTTCCACAGCGGGTGATCATCCGGGAGCGGCTCCGGATCAGTGACGTCGAGCGCTGCGCCGGCAATCTCGCCAGAGTCCAGCGCTGCCAAAAGATCCTCGGTACTGATGAGTGGGCCACGGCCCACATTGACCACCACCGCATGATTCGGCATTTGGGCAAACACGTCTTTGTTGACCATGTGGTGGGTCTGCGGGGTAAGCGGCGCGATGAGCACAAAGTAGTCGGCCTCAGACCAGACCTTGTCCACCTCGGAGATGGGATAGGTCTCATCCGCGCCTGGAACCGCGTTGCCGGACCGGTTTACGGCGATGATGCGCGGGCCAAAGCCAGAGAGCATCGTGATGAGCCGCTTGCCGATGCCGCCGGCGCCGATGATCGCCACAGTCTTGTCCTCGTGTAGGTAGGACTTGTGATCCTGCACCTCCTCGTAGTTGGAGAAGGTGTCGTTGACATAGCGATGGGCATGCAGCTGCGCAAGCAGCAGCGCGATGGTAGATTCCGCCACGGTGTTATCGAATACGCCAGCGGCGTTGGACCAGATTACGTCGGTCTCCTTCATGACGTCGAGCAGATGGTCTACGCCTGCAGACGGAATCTGCACGAACTTGATGTTCTCCGGCAGTGGCAACGGGAAGTCCGAGCCGTCGCCGTTGTAGATGAGGAAGTCGGCATCGAAAAGCTCCGCGAGCTCATGGCCAGATCCCCGCAAGGTCTCGACGGATTCTTCCCATTGTTCCGGCAACATGGCGTATTTCATGGTCTTCTCCTGGGGTTTCTCTGGCCTCTAGTGTCTAGATTCGGGAGGCGTAGTTCGACAGGTAGTCGGCGTGGACAACGCTGCGGCGCTGGTATTCCGGCAGCTCCTCCATCTGCTTGCCCAGGATGCCCCGCAGCTCCGCGGAATCAAAACGTACTTCGCCGCGGCCGATGACCTCACCTTCCGGGCCCATGATGTCGATGATTTCCCCGCGGGAGAATTCACCGATGGCCTCCGTGATGCCAACCGCCAGGAGCGAATTGCCTCCCTTGGTGACCGCCTGCATGGCGCCAGCGTCCAGGCGCACCGCCCCACCGGTATCGGCGCAGTAGAGCGCCCAGAACTTCCAGGCAGACAGTTTGCGCTCCTCGCGGGTGTGGAAGACGGTGCCCACGGAGGCATCGGCAAGAGCAGGGCCAATGTTATCCGTCGACGTCAGCAGCACCGGGATTCCGCCGCGGGTGGCCAGGCGCGCGGCCGAGACCTTCGTGGCCATACCACCGGTGCCGACGTTGCCGGACTCACCGGCCTCGACCCCTTTCAGGTCTTTGCCCGTACGCACCTCATCGATGAAGCGGGCGTCCGGCTCCGCCGGGTTTTTGTCATAGAGGCCATCGACATCAGAGAACAGGAACAGCGCGTCCGCGCCCATCAGGTTGGCCACCAAGGCGGAGAGCCGGTCATTATCCCCGAAGTGCATCTCCGAGGTCGCCACCGTGTCATTCTCATTGACTATGGGAATGGTGCGCAGCTGGCGCAGCCGGTCGATGGTGCGCTGCGCGTTGCGGGCGCGGTCCCGGTGCCCCGTATCCGAGGCGGTGAGCAGCACCTGGCCCACCGTGCGGTCATAGCGGGCGAAAGACCGGCCCCACTCGTACGCCAGATGCACCTGGCCCACAGACGCCGCGGCCTGCTTGGTGGCCAGATCAGTCGGCCGGCGATTAAGCCCCAGCGGGCCCATGCCAGCGGCCACCGCACCGGAGGAGACCAGGATGACATCGGAGATGCCCATGCGGGCGTGCACCGCGTCCACAATGTGGTCGATGCGCTCCTGGGAGACCAGGAAGTCCTCATCCGTCAGCGACGAAGAACCAATCTTGATGACTACGCGCTTGGCGTGCGCGATGTGCTGGCGCAGCGGCGAATCAAAGCCGGACGCCGTGGGATTTTCATGCAACGGGTCCGGAAAGGGGGTGTCAACCGTGGGCCCGGAATAAGGTTTTTGGGTTAGCGGAAAATCTTGTTGCGAAGACATGGCCGCCCATTGTACTAGCCCTGCCAGCGGTCCCGGTTCGCCTGCTCGCGGGTGACCTTCTCGTCATCGCCAAAGTCATACTCGTCGATGAGGCCACGGCGAGCCTGCGAAGCGCGCTTACGCTCAGCGGCGGAAACACGCTCGGTGCCGCCGAGGCGACCGTCGAAGCCGCGGCCGGCATCCGTGGCACGGCCGCCAGTCATCGGCTCCCACTCGAAGGTGATGCCGCCGATGGTCACCGGACAGCCTTCAACAGCGCCCTGCTTGAACAGCTCATCTTCCACACCGGCCTTGGCCAAGCGGTCAGCGAGGTAGCCGATGGCTTCATCATTTTCGAAGTCGGTTTGCACAATCCAGCGCTCGATCTTGTCGCCCTCCACCACGAAGGCACCGGCAAGCTCGGGATCAGGGCGCACGGTGAAGTCAGCGTGGGAGCCGGACTTACGCTCGCCACGTGGGCGGATGATGGTGTGGTTCTTATCCGCCTTGACCTTCGGCTGTGTGCGACGGTGCTCCTTGACCATCTCAAGCAGCTTGTACTTGAGCGGATCGAGGCCCTTGCGTGCCACCGCAGAAATAATGAAGACGGGCCAACCGTACTTCTCCTCCAGCTCGGGTTTGACGAACTCGGCCAGTTCTTCCGCCTCCCGAATATCCGCCTTGTTCAAGATAATGATGCGTGGGCGCTGCCGCAGATCACCCAAGCCGGTGTCCTGGTCCAGCAGTTCTTGGTACTTTGCGAGCTCCTCTTCGAGCGCCGCAATATCGGAAAGCGGGTCGCGGCCCGGCTCCAAGGAGGCAACGTCAACGACGTGTGCGAGCACCGCAGTGCGTTCGATGTGGCGCAGGAAGTCCAATCCGAGGCCCTTGCCGTCAGCAGCGCCCGGGATAAGGCCCGGAACGTCGGCCATGGTGAAAGATTCAAAGCCCATGTCCACCACGCCGAGATTCGGCTGCAGGGTGGTAAACGGATAATCACCAATCTTTGGCTTGGCCGCAGAAAGCACGGAAATTAGGGAAGACTTGCCGGCCGATGGGAAACCGACGAGGCCGACATCCGCCATGGATTTAAGCTCCAACACCAGATCACGGGCCTCGCCCGGCTCGCCTTGAAGCGCAAAGCCTGGTGCCTTGCGGGCAGCAGAAGCTAGCGCAGCATTACCAAGGCCGCCAAAGCCGCCTTCAGCGGCTACAAAACGGGTGCCAGGAATCGTGAGATCCGCCAGCATCTCGCCGTCTTCGGAGTAGACCACGGTGCCGGCCGGGACCTCGAGGATGAGATCCTCGCCGCGGGCGCCATTGCGCCAGTCACCAGCACCGTTGTTACCTCGGCCGGACTTCAGGTGCGGACGGTAGTGGAAGTCCATCAAGGTATGCACCTGGGTGGAAACCTCTAGCAGGATGTCTCCTCCGTGGCCGCCATTGCCGCCGTCTGGACCGCCCAGCGGCTTAAACTTTTCACGGTGCACCGAAGAGCATCCGTGGCCTCCGTCGCCGGCCTGCAGGTGAAGAACGACGCGGTCAATAAAACGTGCCATGAAGTTGGTTTCCTCGCACTAACGCTAAGTAGCTGTTTTTCTTACTCTGAGCTGCTCATACTACCATCGGCGGCCGCCTGCTTCCTAGCCTGACGTTCCTCGCGGGCTTGCTTACGTCGGCGGCGACGCCATTCCAGATAGATGATGATAAGCAAAGAGATGGCGATGATGCTAAGCGCGGCAATCATCCACCACGACAGCTTTGGATGCCAGCCCGAATCCTCATCTCCGCCCGCAATGTAGACGCGTTCGGCGTGCACGAGCAGACGATCCGTGTTGATGCCGTACGGGGTGCAGGTGATCAGCGTGATCTGATCCTTGTCAGGCTCATAAGTCACCGCATCGTACTTATCAGGTTTGACCACCTCGCGGCCCACGACCTTGTAATGCAGCAACTCGCCCATCACCTCGATGGTGACGATTTCGCCGTCCTTGAGTCGCGGCAAGTTATCAAACATCGACGCGTCCACCATGCCGGTGTGTGCAGAAATAACGGCATTGGTTCCCTTACCTCCCACCGGCAGTGAGGAACCAAACATGTGTCCCGCGCCGTCGTAAAGCACAGCAGGGGCAGTCGTATGCCGCACGGGAAGATCGACGTTAATTGCGGGAATGCGAAGTCGCGCAATCGCGCCCCCGGCCTCTGGGGCATTGAGCGTTTTCATGTAACGCTCAAAGCCCGGTGAAGAAGGATTCGGTGGGAAAGCATGATGACCTTGCTCCGCCAACCAATCGTTGTACTCATGTGCCTGCTGCACGTAGGCCTCTCGCTGGGCAGGCGGGTCGATGCGCTCAATGGCGCGCCGGTAGTTCTCCGCCTGGTGCTGCAGCTGCCAATCGTTGTACTGCGTGGCAACAATCGGATACAGCAGCACCAAGATGCCGAGGATAACCAGCCACAGCGAGCTTTTCTTCTTGCGTGACTGGTTCTTCTTCGACTTAGTCTTCGCCATCGGTTTCTTCGCCGTCGGTTTCTTCGTCGTTGCGATTACGCAGGTACAAAGCCATACCAATTGCCAGCAGAATGAGGCCGATCAGCAGCGCCCACACCAGGGTCTGACGGCCGGTATCCGGCAGCAGGAAGCCGAGGCCTTCCTTCAGACGCAGAGCACCGTAGCTATCGTCGTCGGAGACGAGGATGTTATTGCCCAGCGCTGTCACAGTAACCTTGCCGCGGTAGTAGAAGTTATCCTTCGTCGACTCCGTGATCTTCACGTCGAAGCTGCAGGTGGTGGATGCCCCTACGGCGAGATCGCCTGGGGCACAAACCTCAGTAGGAATCGCGCCGCCTTCCGGAACCACGTACTCGGATCCATCAGCGGCTACCACAGTGCGGCCAGCCAACTCCGGCTCGGTGAGCTTAAGGTCAGTCAGCGGCAAGGCGCCGTTGTTTTCTACCGTGTAGTTGAAACGCATGGTGGTCGCGTCGTCGGGAAGCACCGCGGTATCGGCCACCTTGCCAGTCACCGCACTGATAGGTGCGCCATCAATCTTCTTGGTGATGTTGACCCCAGGGAAGGTATTGATACCGGTCAGTTCCCACTTGCTGCCCGAAGTGGACATATCGCTGGCCTTCGCTACCGGCAGGATATCGAAGGACCACTCGCCAGAAGTCACCGTGTGGGTAGTCGGATCGATGGAGTTATTCGCCTTCACATTACCCAGGCGCGGTCCGGTCTCACCCACAGAGACAACCGGAGACGCAGAACCTTCATTCATGACCTCGCCGATGGTGCAGTTCTGATCAACTTCGATGTCACTCAACGTATGCGACTGGCCAGACTTCAAAGTGAATGTCTCACCACAGCTCGAGGAGAACTCGAAGGTCCGCCCCTCTCCTGCCGCGCCGACAGATTGCTTAGTGAAGGTGACCTCAACGCTATCGCGCGGATGCATCGCCTCACCGGCGATGGTCAACACCGGAGCACCCGTCTCAGAGCGCAGCGCGCTATCCAGCCTAAAATCGTAGGTGTACTTCTTCATGTCACTGGTGACTTTGTCGAGTGGAATATCTGCAGGCTTTACATCCGGGTTATCGGCTGCGGCGCCCTCCTTCGTCCACGTCGCGAAAGTCATGTACGGAGAACGCGTGCCCGCGGTCACTTCTAGCTGCACGCGCTCGCGCAGGGCCGAGGAACCACTTGCATCCAAGGTGCAGTCATAGCCCACCGGCAGGTTCACAACCTTGCCACCCGAAGGTGCACTGGCGTCAGCCACCGTCGCACTCGAGTTAGCTCTATTGACGTCGAAGCTCAACGTTTGGCTATCAAAGCCCGGAGCAGTACAGCTGACCTTATAGTCATAGCTATTGTTGCTCAGACCACCGAGGTAGCCATCCTGCAGCGCCGCGAAGGACACGGGGACGGTGCGGCGCGTGTAGGTGTTGGTGAAGTCATAGGAAACCGCCGGTTGGCCCTCTTCACCGACGCGCTTGTCGACCTCACGTGGGTCCTGCTTCCACTCCAAAGCTTCTGGTGTGGCAGAAGGAGCGAGCTCCGTGAAGGTACACCACGCACCGGAAGGAACCTCAACCTCGTCCGAGGTGAAGGTCAACGTGCCATCCGGGAAGGCATTGGTATCGCCCGCATTCAAACTGGTAGGCAGCCCCACGTTAGAGATGGAATAACCCACGCCCTGGCACTGGTAGTCGAAGCGGAACTCTGGGTTGGCCTCGCGCAGCACCTGAAGGTCGTCCGCATTGGCGACGATCTTCTTACTCATCTTGATGGGCGACTTCACGAATTCATAGAAGTTGACCAGTTCGACCTTGTTGCCCAGGCCTCCATCGGAGATGTCGTCCTCAATCATGAACTTCTGCGAGGTGGTCTCACCATCTGCGAGATCGGTATCCGTGTAGGTCATGCCCTCGTCGCGCTGCAGACGCCACTCCACCTTGCTTGGACGCATGTGCGTTTCCAGTTCCGTGCCATCCGGCGCGGTCTGAGTCAAGTTGAGCTGACCGAACTTGTCACCGGTCAGTTCGCATTCCGCGCCGACCGGGATATCAGCAAAACTGGTAGAGCCAGGTCCCTGAATGGTGCTGTTGACCGGGAAAGTTCCCAGCTTGCCCGAACCATCGATAGGCCCTTCTGGGTCACGGCAGACCAATGCAAAGTTGTGGGTATAGAACTGGTCTTTCCAGTTTGCGCCATAGGCTGCCTGGACGTCGACTGGCGTGTTAGCAACCTTGTCCAGGTTCACCTCTGCCAGCTGACGGGTATAGGTATTGACCAACTTCACGTCTTGGTTGCCTCTGACGTCGAAGTTCAGGGAGCGATCGCCTGAAGCGTCCCCGACTTTTACTTCCTGGGTGAAAGTGATGCCCTCGGCAGCAGTGGTCTCACCTTCTGCCGCAACGCACTCGGAACCGTCCGGAATGTTATCAAAGCTCAAGGACTGGCTAGCCGCATCATCAGATTGCGGGGAGCTGACCTTACCGGAGACAGTGATGACGCTGCCGCCACCGGGTGGCGTGCACTTCATCGTGAAATCGAATTGACGGTTGTACTTGACGTCCTTGCGGGCCTGGGAGAAGTAAGCCTCATTGGCAAAGTCGACCTGCTTGGTCACAGCCACGGTGACATCTTGGTAGTCGTAGGTGTGGGTTACCTGTGCAATGGTGGAATCGCCGACGATGAACTCACCAGAAACGATGCGAGCTTCGTCGTTGAAGGTCTGAGACTCGCCATCGACTGAAATGTTGGAATCACGGTCGATGGCGTAGCCATTGCGTTTGCCGTCTTCACGGTTGCTGTCGGATTCGACCAATTGGCACGTGCTTCCCGACGTCACGACGGTGGCTGGCACGGTCTCCTTCGGGTTATCGGGCCCCAGGGTGATAGTGGCGTACTGGCCTAGGTCCAAGGGGCTGCCGTCGTCGGCGGTACAGGTCAATTCGTAGTCGACGTCGCGGAAGAACTCGTCGACGCCTGCCTCAGACTGGGTAATGGTGATGCCCTTACCGGCGGGTTCGAAGGTATTGGTCAGGCTAACGGATTCAGAGTCAGAATCGACTGTAAAAGTCTGCTCCTTGGCGTCGGTTGACCACAGAACGCCGTTGCCAGTCGAAGGAGTGGTTTCAGAGAACGTACATTCATTGCCATAGGGCACGCCCATCGCACCGTCGCGGTCATTAACCAGCCCCGCAATCGTGGGATCGGAGACCTCGGCGACGAGACGTTCGGTCTGCCCATCGGCTAAACGGACAGTACCAGTGAGGTCGACAGGAACATAGCTATCGCTCGTCGTCTCTACCGTGCGGGTACCACAGCGGAAGGAAAGCTCGTAGTCAGCAGGCAGGTTAGCGCCGTTGACGGAATTGTTAACGAGCTTGGTCAAATCGACCGTGCCCGTTTTATTGAAGTAGTGGTTCGACACAGAAACGCGGTTCTGGTTGGTATCCCTGGATTTGTTCACGGTCAAAACCGGGGTGGTCTTTGCTTCCTCATTGTTGAGGGTGGTCACCACGTCAGAAGAATTGGACGCGGAGACCGTGGTGCGGTCAAGCGTGACGTTCTGCTGCGAGGGGCTACCGGATTCGTAGACGTAGCAGTCTGCACCGACGCGCACGCCCTCGATCTTGACCGGATTGGCGGTGTCAGTGGTGATGTTCATGTCGCCTTCGAGGTTGTAGGCGGCATCGTTTGGGTCGGTGCAGCGATAGTGCACCGGGAAGGTGGTACCCGCGTCCAACAAGCTGCTGCCTGGTCCACGCAACTGCTTGATCACACGGACGTCGCGGGTCTTGTAAGAGTAGTGCGCCTCGATACGAATATCGGACACAGTCGGGGTTCCACCTTGCGGATAATCCTTCAGGCGGATGGTGTAGGTGCCATCGGAGTTGGCTTGAATTTGCTGGCCATCAACCCAGACATCGCGGCCGTCGAAGCTAATGCGCTCGGCCTCGGAATCGGAAAGGCCAGACAGTGGCTTGAGCACGCAATCGCGCTCGACTGGGACATTGTTAAAGCTCGTATCGCCGGCGATTTCATCCCCAGTGCCCGTGGCCTGGATCGTGGATTGCTGACTGTAATTGGTGGTCAAACAACGTAGCGAGAAAGAATAATCGCGCGGGCTGCCGAGCTCGTTGACGGGTTCGCCGGTGATGGTCTTTGAGATGTTGACGGTGCCGGGACGGTAGTCATAGTTGTTGTTTGCCTCGATGTCATTCGAGTGATCGGCGGCGTTGACACCGGATTTCAGGGTGACAGTACCAACGGGCACGGCGTCGGTGTTCTGGGAGGTGCCGTTGCCCTTCCAGGTCAGGGTCAGTTCCTTACCTGGACGGGCAGGCGGAGCACCATCAGCAAACTTCTCCGTCAAGGTACAAGTCGCGCCGGCTGGCAGACCTTCAACGGTGTAATCATCACCAGCGGCGAGATCACGAGAATCCTCCAGCTTCATCGTGGGGTAAGCATCGGAGTAGCCGGCCGGGGCGGCGCAGCGGTAGCCCAAGTTGAACTTGCGCGACTGCACCTCGTCGAAGCCGGCCGCGGTACCGGTGACCGTCTTTCGTAGGGTCAGCGAGGAGAATTGGTACTTTGGCTTCCACGTGACGGTACAGGACATGGGAACCGAGTACTTGTTTTGGTAGACCACCTCGGAGGTACCTGCCGCGGCATTGTTGTTGAGCTGGAATCCCGAGGGCACGGAGCCTTCTTTGATGGTGTAATCCGTGGTACCGAGGGTGCAACGCCACGTCGGCGTATAGCGGGCCAGCGCCTTGCTCTTTTCCGTGCCGGTGGCAGCAGACTTGAACACCATGGAATCGGCAGCGACGTTGCCGTTCACATCGGGGGACATGCGGCGCAGCGCCTGGGTGTAGGTGTTCGCGCCTTGCCACGGAACCTTGGTGTCGGTGCTGCCATAGCGGGTGGCCATGGAGAAATCGAACTTGGTCTCTTGACCCGTGATGGTCTTTTCCATCGTGGTATCCGGCTGGACGACGTCGCCGGTCATGCGGCCCATGTTGAGGGCTAGTGCAACGCCTTGGAAGTTGTTGCGAGTAAAGAAGCCGACGTCGAGGCTCGTCAGGCCATCGCCGCCCACGATGTAAGAGCCGGCCTTGCCGGTGTTGATGGAGAATTCCTTGCACACGAAGTCTTTCGGCGTGTTATCGCCGCGATTGTAGTAATCCTCGATGCCGGGGCCGAAGACGTTGCTGGAATTGTTATTGGGATCGCACGCGGAGCGATAACCGCTCGGAGTGAAACGCTTGTACGGAAAAATGGTCTGCCCCGTCTCGGGGGCATCGATGGTCAAGTTTTCCGTAAATAATGACCAACCACGAGTGTCCTGTGCATCGACGATTGAGGTGCGGTAATTGCTCACGTATTGGCCGGTGAACTTATCCTTGACCTTGATGTTGCGAAAGCGCAGGGTGGCCTGCTGCGATGCGGCCGTAATTCCGGTGCCTATACCCCACACCACGCTCGGCTGGATGGCCTCCTGACCAGAACGCGGGACAAAGTAGTCGGTGTCGTTTACATTGCGGCCAAAGACGCCGTCACCCACCGGACCGGAATACGTCTGCAGCTTGGAAGGATCAGTGTTTAGGTCGTAGCCGCGTTCGTCTTTTGTCTCGTACATGACGTCGAAAGTCAGCTCGTAGCGGCCGAGATCCTTCTTCACGGGCTTCGGGTAGGTGGTGACCGAGTTATTGAGATCCGACATGTCGATCCAGCACAGCTGGTCCGCATAGTTGGCGGCCTCACCGGTGCCACTGCGGAAACCGCACTGCTTGTACGTCGCCTCGTTCGTGGCCCAGCCCTTGCTGGTCTGTGCCTCGGCTTCGGGCGTCACCAAGTTATTCAGCGGCGAAGAGGGCGCGACGACTAGCATTAGCGTCACGAACGCCACCAATAATGCGGCGAAAAGGCGCCGAGTCTTGGTGTTAACCGTCATAAATGCTCCTGCGGAAAAGATTGTGTGTGAGGAATGAAATAGGTTGGCCGGGCGTACCCTCATACGCGACCATCTCCTTCATCGTCATCGTCATCCTCGTCGCGCCTGCGAACGAGAATAAAGCCCAGCACCAATGCGGTAATCGCAGCGAGCACGATGCCGATCACGCTGGCGCCGGTGCTTGCGAGGTTGTCGGCAATCTTGCCGGCAATACGCTTTGCTTGCTCGCCGACGCCGTTACCCTTGCTGTCATTGCCAGCATCGTCGACTACCCCACTGCTCGGAGAATCGGGATGCCCATGAGTCTCGGAACCCGGCTGGGTTTTTCCATCGCGATCGTCATCGTTGTCATCGATCGGATGATTTTTGCCTACAACGACGACTTTCGCTGGAGTGGACTGGATAGTGGCAGGCTGATCGCCACGGCACTGTTCAGCTGCAGCAAGAACAACGCGCTCAGTTACTTGACGGCCGTTAGCATCGGAATACGCCAAGGTCGAAACACTAGGACTTAGGTTTGGTAGGCAGTAGCCGTCGGGGCTAAAGCGCGCAATGTTGGTGATGACATCGCCAACAGCTTCAGAAGAGCGCACTTCTGCTTCCAAGTGAATTTCCACACGGGTCTCCGGATTGCCAAGCCGTGCCTTCGCCAGAATGTCTAGTCCAGACTGTTCCATCACGATTTCAACGGAGTTACCGTCAAGGATAGTGCGAAAATCGCGCCCGTCCTCCAAAGTTTGCGAGCCATTGAGGTTGCTCACGGTAATGGACTTTAGCCGCCGAAACGCAAGACGCGGATCCAGCTCATCGAGCACGACAAACTGGTGGAGTTTTCCTTGGGCGTCGCAAGGCGGCAGCGACGTCCTGATGCGATAGTCCAGCACAGCTCCAACCTCGACTGATCGGGCGTCCACAGATTTATCGGCAATTACCGGCTGCGCTTTGGCACTGATTTCAGCCTGCACGTCATTCTTTACGGGGACGAGGAAAGGGCCTGCCACATCCTCGTAGGAATTGTCGGTGCGTTGGGGCCGCTCAGTTACTTGGTACACGCCTTCTGACAGGCCTGTAAACTTTGCAGTACCGGTCTCATCAGTAGTTGCAACAATCTCAGGCCCGAGCTCCATGCCAGGCTTCGAAGTCAACAAGGCAGGATTATCCTGAACCATCTGCCCGAGTTCTTCTGGGCTTGCCAAGGGCAGCCCAAGAAGCTGACGGACGACGAAGACAGCACCAACGTTGGAGTTGATGCCTTTGGGGTCAGCGCTCTTGTGAACTGACAAACTACCAGTGCTTGCCGAATGCGCTGGCGCCGGCGAGACAGCGACGATCAAGGCGCACGCAAAGAACAGGCCAACGGCCAAGCGCATCAATGCCTCACATCGCCCTCTGGTAGTCACGTTAGGATTCCTCTAATTCTTTTTCTTTTTCTTTCGCTTACGCCCTGCCAGGAACCACCACAGCAGGTAGAGCAGTACCAATGCCGCAATGACAATGGCTGCGATCATCCATGGCTGCCACGGCGAGTGGTAGCTCTGGTCAAGCTCAGCGGGTAGCTCGGTACGCTCGCCGCGGACCAGCAAGCGATGGCTGTTGATGCCGTACGGAGTACACGTCACCAAGGTCAATAAGTCGCGGCCTTCTTCGGCACGTAAGGCCTCCACTTGATCGGGAAGAACCGTCTCAATCTGGTCCACCTTGTAGACCATGGTCTTACCCATGACCTCAACCGTGAAGACATCCCCCACTTTGATGTGGGTGAGGTTGTCGAACATGGTCAGGGTGGCAAGGCCGGTGTGACCGGTAAGAACCGCGTGGTTTCCTTCCCCACCAACGGGAAGCGCCGTGCCGTAGAGGTGGCCCACGCCATGCGCGAGAACATCAGTCGACGTTCCGTGATAGACGGGCAAGTCGATGCCCACTGATGGAACGCGAACACGCGCCATTGCACCAATCTGGTGCAGCGTGTCGAGGTAGCGCTGGTAATCCGGTGAGGAGGTATCAACTCCATTGACCCATGGGTCGGGAGCGCCCACCTCTGGCAGCTGGGCGTTATAAGCCTGCGCCTCGGCGAAAGCTGCCTCGCGCTCTCGCTCGGACAGCTTGTCGACGCCGCGCGAATAGTTCTCCGCGATGCGGTGCTGCTCCACATTTTTGTAGTGGGTCAGCACCACGGGGCTGAGAAACACGAGCATCGCCAAGACGAGGTAGATAACCCCGCGTGGATTACGCCTGCGCTTTCCCTTCACATGGCCTCCTTAGGCCTGGGCGCGGTTGTCCTTATAAGAGGTGTACAGACCACGAGCCAGCAGGAGCAGGCCGACGAGGAATACCAACAGGATTCCCCATGCACCGGTTGCCGGCAGCTGGTTGATGATGTTGTTCTTCTGGTTCTCAACGCTGACTGCCAGGGTGCGTGCATTGACGTCGATGGTCACGTGCTGCGGCTCTGGGTTGCGGACGTAGCCTTCCGGTGCCTTGGTCTCCAGCACGCAGTAGTCATTGTTGGTGGTGCCGGTGTTTGCAGCGAAGGAGTTGATTGGAACGCCGTAGCCCTGTGCCGTGGAGGAACGGTTGTCACCGCCGGAGGTGGTGAGCTTGGTGGATGGGCTACCGGTCTCGGTGGTAGCAACGTTCAATGCTTTACCCAGCAGCTCGTACTTGGTGGAGTCCTGGTCGGAGACCTTGCACTGGTACAGCTCGAACTCCGCACCTGCTAGCGGGTCAGTGCCGTTGGTGGAGGTCTTGGTGATGGTCAGGTTACCGAAGGTCGTCGAGGTGGGGTTATCTTCGGTCTTATCCGGAGTGCTCGGGTCATCGCCGTTGGTATCAACGGTGGCGTTGTTCGGCAGCTCGATGGTTGCCTTGTTGGTGATCTGGCCAGTATCAGCCGGAATGGAAACGATGGTGGCATCAAAGCCGGCCACAACCTTTAGGGTCGGGTCGGACTTACGAGCTTCCTGCAGCTTGCCGCGGCCATCCTGGGTGAATTCGATACGCAGGGTGTTATTAGCGGTATCGACCTTGTAATCAGCGTCCTTCGTCAAAGTTGGAGCATTTGCACCCTGTGCCTCGACGGTGATGCCGTCAGCCTTGAGTTTGAGGCTTTGATTCAGCGGGTCAACGATGTTGAAACGGGTCAACTCACCAGCCGGAACCGGCGCATTGATGGTGTAGTGCAGATCAGAACCGATGGTGGCGTTGGTGTCATCGACCTGCTTGGAAGGGTTAACCTGCTGGTTCTTCGGGCTCACCGTCTGGGTATAAGACCACTTACCATCCTCCGAGTGCGGCAGCGCTACCAGGAACGGAGCTGCAGCGGTGTAGTTACCGCTCTGCACCTCTGTGATCTTGTAGAGGCCAACCTTGAACGCCGGAGTTTTAGCAGTGGTCATTGAAGCGGTGCCCTGATCGTTGGTCTCAATGGTGCCCACTTCAGTGACATCGGTGGCAGTCGCAGCGGTGAGATCAGCAGCGGCTGCCCAACCTTCCTGGGTGGTCAGGTCTACGTTATTGACCTTTTCCACCTTGAAAGTGATGCCGCCGAGGGCGGTGGTGTTATCGAGTGAGCCAGGGTCACCCAGACGCTTGTTGATGATGAGCTCGATATCGTGGTTTGCATCAACGAGATCGGCATCGGCCGCAGCCCCCGGGGTCGCCTCAGCGCCGGCCTCGGAGGTGGTCTGTGCAAGTGCGGGAGCGGCAAATCCAGCGCCCGCGACGGAAACGGTGCTTGCAGCAATAACCGCTGCCAAGCGCATAGAGAACTTAGACATAGGGAATCCTATTCCCCCATCAAACTGGGGCATCGAGGGCGTTAACATTAGCGCCCGCTGAATATTTAGCAGTTCAATCCTAGTAAATCGTTCGTAGCCCCACAAACTATGAAATCATCTTTACCCGCACTATTCGGCCACAAAACCACACAATCGCCACCCATAACGCAGCAAAACCCAGCTCTTTTACCCCCGTTTTCACCCTTTCCCACCCATATGATGAACATACGAGGAGAATTAATACATCGAATCTTTTCTTATTTAGTTAATAGTTTCTGTAAAGTCAGACAATTTCCTGAAAAAGAGGGCGTAAATACAAAAACGAAAAAGGTCTGACTCCGAAAATCGGAATCAGACCTTTTTACGTTATTAACTAGGCAGAAGCCTCAACTGCAGCCTGCTCAGCCGGAACGATGTTCACGATGCGGCGGTTGCGCTTGATAGCGAACTCAACAGCGCCTGCCTCGAGTGCGAACAGGGTATCGTCGCCGCCGCGACCAACGTTCTCACCTGGGTGGAACTTGGTGCCGCGCTGACGCACGATGATCTCGCCGGCCTTAACCTGCTGACCACCGAAGCGCTTGACGCCGAGACGCTTGGACTCAGAGTCGCGACCGTTGCTGGAGCTGGAAGCACCCTTCTTGTGTGCCATGTGGTTTTCCCTCCTTCAGGGATTTCTCGAGCCGGTTAAGGCTTACTTGATACCGGTTACCTTCAGAACGGTCAGCGGCTGACGGTGGCCCTGACGCTTCTTGTAGCCAGTCTTGTTCTTGTACTTCAAGATGTCGATCTTCGGGCCCTTGCCCTGCTCGACGATCTCAGCAGAGACGGAGACCTTCTCCAGGTCAGCAGCCTTAGCCTTAACGGTTGCGCCATCGACGAGCAGAACCGGGGTGAGAGCTACGGACGTACCCGGCTCACCCTCGATCTTCTCGACCTTGACGAGGTCACCTTCAGCAACCTTGTACTGCTTTCCGCCGGTCTTGACGATCGCGTACATAGAGGGTTACCCCTTATCTAAACTCGGCTCAGAAGCGGCAGGGTGAGCCACTTCTGAATGGACAATTACTTATTGCGTTTATCCCTGGCGCTATGCGTGGCGCCCGCGCAAAACAACGACTCGGCCGATGCAGCGCATTCATGGTCTAAACAGCGACTGTCAAAGACTACCCCGTCACGGGCAGAAAATACAAACTGCGTATTTTCTCTCCCGCGTGGCGAAGGCCTACTTTGCGCTGCGCCGTGCTACGCGACGCCGTCCGCGCCCACTGCCGCCCTTGCCAGAAGCACGCCCCTTTTCCCGCTCAGCCTGGCGATTTTCGCTCTGCTTAGCCGGATTTTCCTGAGTGTTTTCTGCTGCTGGCTGCGCGGACTTACGAGCCACCGCCTTGCGGACGGCCCGCTTGCGGCCACGGCGAATGACCTTGGTTTCGGTAGCTGCAGGCTCTCCTGCTTCTTCTGCCTCGGGCTCTACCACGGGGGCATCCTTTGGTTTGGCAGCACTCTGGCGAACAACGCGGCGACGACCACGCACTCGCTTTAGCGCAGCCTTCGGCTTGCGCTCCACCTTTTCCTCGGCGGGCGCTTCCTTTTCAGCCGGAGCCAGGAAGTCCTGCGGCTGCGGGCGGTGGTCGGAACGCGAGTTGCCACGGGTGCGGCGCTTACGACGCGGCGAAGCCTCGAACTCTGCAACGGCTTCCTCGTAGGTCTGCTGCTTATCGCTTTCCTGCTGCTTCGGAGCATTCGAACGCACGCTACGACGACGGCCGCGTCCGCTCTTGCGTTTATCATGGCGTGGCTGCTCTTCTTCGTCGGCAACGTACGAGCTGAACTCTGCGACGTCGTCAAGCTCTGCGGCGTTTTCCGCAGCAGCATAACCGATGCTTGCGATGTCTTCTGCAGAAGTACCAGCGTCCTGAGGCTTCCTTTCCTCACGCTGGACGCGGCGACTACGACGGTTACGGCGCTTCTTATTGCCCTTCTGCTCGTCCTGCTCCTCCTCGCCCACGACGATGCCAGCTACGAGTTCCTCGATGGAGGTCTTCTTTTCCCCCTGTTGCTCTTGGTCCTGCTCATCCTCGTGGCGGTGCATGGCAACGGCAGCCGGATGCTGCTGCGGATCATGTTCGGGGTGACGGCGTTCGCGACGCTGGCGGCGTCCCTTGTGCTCGTGACTGCCGTGAGTATCCTGCTCTTCTTCCACTGGGTACTCGTGGATGATGATGCCGCGGCCATGGCAGGTCTCGCACTCGGTGGAGAAAGTCTCCACCAAGCCGGTGCCCAGGCGCTTACGGGTCATCTGTACCAGACCCAACGACGTGACCTCAGAAACCTGGTGGCGCGTGCGGTCACGACCCAAGGCCTCCTTGAGGCGGCGCAGAACCAGCTCCTGGTTCTCCGGCAGAACCATGTCGATGAAGTCCACGACAATCATGCCGCCCAAATCACGCAGACGCATCTGGCGCACGATTTCCTCGGCAGCCTCAAGATTGTTACGGGTGACCGTCTCCTCCAGGTTGCCGCCGGAACCGGTGAACTTGCCGGTGTTGACGTCAATCACGGTCATGGCCTCAGTGCGGTCAATGACCAAGGTGCCGCCGGAAGGCAGCCATACCTTACGGCTGAGCGCCTTATGCAGCTGCTCATCGATGCGGTAGGTAGCAAAGGCGTCTTCCCCGCCGTTGCTGCGTGCGTCGTACTTCTCCACGCGGTCAGCGAGATCGGGCGCCATGGACTCTACATAGGCGCTGACGGTGTTGAAGGAACGCTTGCCGTCAACGATGAGCTTGGTGAAGTCCTCGTTGAAAAGGTCTCGGACGACCTTAACCAGAAGATCTGGCTCTTCATACATGGTCACCGGCTTGGCACCCTTGGTGGACTTCTCGTGCTCAGCGCGGCGAGTGATGTCCTCCCACAGGTCATGGAGGCGATTGACGTCGGTGGAAATGGCCTCTTCGGAGACGTTCTCGGCTGCGGTGCGGATGATTGCGCCGCCGTCGCCAGGCACAACGCGCTCCAAAATGGATTTCAAGCGCTTGCGCTCCGGAACAGGCAGCTTGCGGGAAATACCCGCACTGCGGCCACCTGGGACATAGACCAGGTAACGGCCGGCCAAGGAAATCTGGGTGGTCAGACGCGCGCCCTTGTGACCGATTGGGTCCTTAGCCACCTGGACCAGGACCTGGTCACCGGACTTGAGCGCATTTTCGATCTTGCGTCCGCGGCCGCCCAGGCCAGCAGAACGCCAATCCACTTCACCAGCATAAAGCACGCCGTTGCGGCCCTGTCCGATGTCGATGAAGGCAGCCTCCATCGAAGGCAGGACGTTTTGCACACGGCCCAAGTAGATATTGCCGATGAGCGAGGCCTGGGCCTCAGTGGTGACGAAGTGCTCTACAAGGAGATCGTCTTCGAGGACGCCAACCTGCGTGATGATGCCGGCGCCATCGGCGCGCTCCTTGTCGCGCACGACCATGGTGCGCTCGACGGATTCCCGACGCGCCAGGAATTCCGCCTGGGAGACGATGTGCTGACGCTCTCGGCCCTTCTCACGCAGCTCGGCACGACGACGGCGCTGCGCTTCGATGCGAGTGGAACCCTTGATTGCTTTGGGCTCCTCGATGGTCTCGGTCTCGTGCTCATGCTCCTGTGCCCCACGGCCACGGGACGTACCACGGCTACCGCGTCGGCGACCACCGCTGCGAGCTTCCTCGGAGGTCTCCTCCGTCTCACGCGGCTGCGGCTTTTCCAGCTTCGGCGCCATGAAGATAGGAGCGAAGTCGTAGACCTCTGGCTCGTCCTGCGGCATCGGCGTAACGACGGGCGCATACTCGTCTTCGTCGAATTCATCGCCGGCTTCAACTAGCGCCTCATGCAGCTTCTCGACGTCGACGGTGCCCGTGTCCGCATGCTCAGCTTCTTCAGGCTGCGCGGTGTCTTCCACGGCCTCAGCGGTTTCGGCGAGCTCGGCCTCGATCTTTTCCTCAATCTGGGAAATCTCGTTGGCGACGTTCTTGCGCACGCGGTCGCGCAGCTTGGCATCGTCCTGCTCGTCTTTGACCTCAGCAGGCTCGGCGGCAGCCTTCTTCTTTTTAGCCTTCTTGTTTTCTTGCTTGTTTTCTTGGGCCTCGCCATCGCCTGCCTTGGCGATGATGGCATCGAGGACTTGGCCTACTTCTTCCCGCGTGAGGGAAGATTGCGCGGCCTTTTTCAGGCCCAGCTCGGCGTATTCAGCAACGAGCTCTTTGGAGCTAAGCCCCAGCTGCTTTGCCACCGTATACAGGCGGGTCTTTTCTGCAAAAGCTTCGCGGTCAATCTTTGCGGCGAAAGCTGCTGCAGCAGCATATGAGTTTTCAGTTTTCGTATTCTTTGCAGTCTTCGTAGTCTTCTTAGTCGCCATCTGGTGACCTTCTCCTGACAAAATCAGCGGCACAATCCCCGGGCGCAGGCAACATAATCAGCACCTTTTGACTGACACAGGCTTTCTGCAGCCACACGAGGGGGCCGGAATGTATGGTGCGGTATGAAATTTTCTGCTTCCCATTGTGGCACAGGACGTCGGCAAGCTGTGCTTTAGCCAAACCAAGCCCCACGAGATATAAGCCACCTGTGGCAAGATGTCGGACATGGAAGCGCCTGAGGAGAAAAAAGAACTCGCAATTCCTGAGCACGCACCGCGCACGGTGGCACAGGCTCGGGCCCGTAACGAGATTTCGATGCGCGATATTTTTATCGGCTCGATTCCGCTTTCCCTCGCGTTTGCTTTATCCAATCCAGATCTGGGGCACTATTCAGGCCAGTACGTGTTGGTGGGCATTTGCATCGTGCTTAGTGTGCTGGCGGGCATCAACATTCTGCGCAAAAAGCCTAAGATGATTCAGGCCGTGCGCGAGGAGCATAAGTCGGGCGACTACTCTTCCTTGGCCTATATCGGTCCCTTCCTGCCGGTGGTGGGTGCGCCAATTCTGTGGCTGGCCGATGACTTCGGCCTCGTCCCAGATGCCACTATCTCGCCCATCGTGCTGACTGTCTGCAAGGCTATCTACATGGTGCCGGCGTTCACGCTTGGCGGTTGGGCCGCGTTTACGGGCCCGTACCGTACGGGGCGGCGGCGCATCCGCAAGACGCTGGAGCATTCTTCGATCGAGGGAATCACCGAGACGACCTTGCAGGCTGTAACCGACTACGCCGATATTGTCTCCGCGCTGGTGGCAGCCGGTGCTGTGGAAGGCAATATCGTGAGCGTCAAGCAGTTGGGTTACATCACCGGGCAGGAGGAAGGCCTCGAAAAACGCGTGCTGGAGCTGGAAAAGACCGGCGTGGTGAAGCTGCGCGGTGTGCGCCATTCCGATAACACTCGCACCTGGGATGTCACGCTGACCGAGTTGGGTGTGCGGAGCATGCATGAGGCGCGGAGGCGTTAGCTGAGGGCTGCTGGGGCTTGGGCCGCACATTTTGCCAAATAGTGCGCTGAAACGGGGTGGTTTTGGCGGCATATTTGGCAAATTGCGCAGGCGCGGTGCAGATACGGCGCCAAAGCGGTGCAGATACGGCGCCAGCGAAGGAGAAGGGGCGTCAAACACGAAGAAAGCCCGCACTCGCCAGGCGAATGCGGGCTAAAAAAGCTAGATGCTTTTACAGGTTCGGGAACCAGATGGAGATCTCGCGCTCAGCGGACTCTGGGGAGTCAGAGCCGTGAACAATGTTCTCGCCGACGGTCAGGGCGAAGTCGCCGCGGATGGTGCCCGGGGTGGCCTTGGAAACTGGGTCGGTGCCGCCGGCCAGCTGGCGCCATGCCTCGATAGCGCGCTCGCCCTCAACAACGCCAGCAACCAGCGGTGCGGAGGTGATGAACTCAACGAGGTCACCGAAGAATGGCTTGTCCTCGTGCTCTGCGTAGTGCTTCTTAGCGGTAGCCTCGTCTGCAACGCGCAGATCCATAGCAACCAGCTTCAGGCCCTTGCGCTCAATGCGGGTGATGATTTCACCGACGTGGCCGTTCTTAACGCCGTCTGGCTTGATGAGAATGAGTGTACGTTCAGTCATGGCTGCCATAGTACTAAAGCTATTCCGCCGCGTCTCGCGCTAGGGGTGAGATGTTTGGTTCAGCCCGCGCACGATCTTCTCTGCGTGGTTGTAATCGGTCCCCTTAAACCACAGCTGCACCTGTTTTACGGCGGTGCCGAACTGGCCGTTTTCCAGCAGTCGGTTAAGTTCGGCTCGCTGCTCTTCTGAAAGATCTGTCTCACTAACGGGAGTTGCGGGGCGCGCCGATTGCCACAGGCCGAGCGCCAGGAACGCGGCGGCAGCAAGCAGCGCAACCAGCGGCATCCAAGGCTGCCCGGTCATTGCGCGCAGCAGCAAGGCCGCAATGCAGCCCAGCGCCGCGAGGAAAAAGTAGAGATAGCGCATGCCTGCAAAGTCTACGTGGCTATTGGCGCGGCTGCGAGGCGTTTAGGTGCTGGGTGGTGAGGTATCCGCGCTTCATGCGCTCGACGATGATGCCGCGCATGTAAGAAGCCATAAGCCACAGCAGGCCAAAGATGATGAAGATGGCCGCGATGGACCAGTGGATCATAAAGCCCAAGATGATAGCGAGCACGTGCAGCGCAATCATGGCGTTGACAATCCACGGCTTGTTCATGAACGCGAAGCTAACGAGAAGCAGCACAGCCAGGCCAATCACTACGGAGTAGTTAAACGGGGTCCACAGCGTTCCGTCGTAAAGCTTGTACAACAGTGGCAGAGCCAGTACGAGGGTGAGCAGCTCCATGGTCAGAGAGCTGGCCACCACCATCCCGCCAAACTGCTTGAGCGGGTCTTTGACCGGTGCCTTGCCGAGACCGAGCGGACTGATTTCAGATTCCGGCACCTCGTTGCGGTTGGTGCGGCGGGACTGACTCATGCGGGATCCTTTCCAAACATCGCGCGGGCGTCGCCGGCAGTGACGACGGAACCCGTGATGACGATACCCGAGCCGGACTGAACTTCCGCATCCTCAGCCAGCTCGACGGCTTGGGCATAAGCGCCGGGTAGATCCGGGGCCACATACACGCGCTCTTCGCCGAAGATGTCGCGGGCGAGCTCTGCCAGCTCGTAGGCGTCGCGGGCGCGCGGAGAAGAGTTTTGCGTGATGACGACCTCAGTGAGATAAGGCTCGAGGGCCTCCAAGATGCCAAGGGCATCTTTGTCTTCGAAGATGCTGATGACGCCGACGAGGCGCGCGAAGTCGAAGTCGCGGTCAAGGGCCGCGCCTAGGGCCCTCGCGCCGTGCGGGTTATGGCAGGCATCGACGAAGGTCGTGGGGCTGGTGCGCACGCGTTCCAGGCGGCCGGGAGAGATGACCTGCGCAAAGCCGTTGCGCACGGTGGCCGCATCGAGCGGCTTGCCTGCCGACGCCCCGAAGAAGGCCTCGACCGCAGCCAGCGCCACGCCGGCGTTCTTAGCCTGGTGCTCGCCGTGCAGCGGCAGGAAGACGTCCTCGTAAAGACCGCCCAGGCCCTGGATGTTGAGCTGCTGGCCACCGACCGCGATGCGGGACTCCAGCACCGCGAACTCGCTGCCGGAGCGCGCCACGCCCGCGCCGACCTCGACGGTGCGCTGCAGGATGACGGACATCGCCTCCGGCTCTTGCTCCGCGATAATGGCGATGTTCTCGTGCGGGGCGAGGACGTCATCATCGTCGTGCTCGCGCGCCTTGATGATGCCGGCCTTCTCGCCCGCGATCTCGGCGAGGGTATCGCCCAGGTAATCGGTGTGGTCGAGGCCCACCGGCATGATGACGGAGACCTCGGCGTTGACCACGTTGGTGGCATCCCAGGTGCCGCCGAGGCCGACCTCGACCACGGCGACGTCGACTGGCGCATCGGCGAAGGCCGCATAAGCGATAGCCACCAGCACCTCGAACTTGGACATCGGAATGTCCGAGCGCGCGTCGACCATCTCGACATAAGGCTTGATTTCGCCCCAAATGCGCACGAAGTCACGCGGGTGAATCGGGCGGCCGTCGATGCCGATGCGCTCGGTGACCAGCTGCAGGTGCGGGCTCGTCACCAATCCGACGCGTCGGTGGAAGGCGCGCAGCAAGGAGTCGATCATGCGGGAAGTCGAAGACTTGCCATTCGTGCCCGCGACGTGGATGACCTGGAAGGACTTCTCCGGGTTACCCAACAAATCCATCAACGCCTGGATGCGTTCCAGGCTCGGAGCGATCTGGGTTTCGGGCGCGCGGGCGTTGAGCTCGGCGTCGACAAGCGCGAGCGCTTCCAGTTCCTCCGGGCTGACCTCGATGGGAGCGGCTTCCTCGTACTCGTCTTCCGCGCCCATGCCGAGGTTGAGCTGCAGGCCGGACTCCGTGATCTCCACGGGTCCGCCCTCAGTGCCCTCCTGCAGAGCGTCGACGAGTTCGTATTCCTCGCGATCTTCTCGCTTGCTCACTACTTAAGTGCCTCCAAGCGTGCCGTGATGCGGTCGACTTCTTCCTGTGCCACCTGCTGGCGGGTGCGGATCTTCTCCACGACCTCGCCCGGAGCTTTAGCTAGGAAGGACTCATTAGCCAGCTTCTTGCCGGTCTGCTCGAGCTCCTTGTTGGCCTTGGCCAGATCCTTTTCCAGGCGCTTGCGCTCGGCCTCGACGTCGACTGCGCCGGAGGTATCGAGGGCGACCTCGACGGTGCCCTGGGAAAGGCGTACCTCGATGGAAGCAGAGGCGGTAAAGCCCTCTTCCGGCACGGTGGTATTAGCCAGGTTGCGCACCAGGTTCTCCTGACCTGCAAGGTCAACGGAGGCGAAGTCCAGGCGGCCGGGAACCTTCTGCGAAGGCTTAACGCCCTGGTCAGAGCGGAAGCGGCGCAGCTCAGTGATGAGCTTGTCGGCGTCCGCGATGCGGCGTGCGGCAACCTCGTCGGTGGCCACGCCGCCGTTGGTATCGGCCGCGGTTGGCCACGGGGCAATCACGATTGACTCGCCGCCCGTTAGTGCCTTCCACAGGACCTCGGTGACAAAAGGCATGGTTGGGTGCAAAAGGCGCAGGACGACGTCGAGGACGCGGCCCAGGACGATCTGAGTGTTGCGGCCGGTCAGCCGCTCCGCGTCTGACGTTTCTGCCGAATCGAAGTCGCGCGGAATCTGGGACTTGGCAATCTCCAGGTACCAGTCACACAGCTCATCCCAGATGTAGTGGTAGAGCAGCTCGTTAGCCTTGGAGAACTGGTAGTCATCCAGGTAAGCGTCGAACTTGACGCGAACCTCTTCGGCGCGGTCCAGGATCCAACGGTCGGCGTCGGTTAGCTCCTCGCGTGCCGGCAGCTCCGCCACGCCAGCGCCGTTCATCAAGGCGAACTTGGTGGCGTTGAAAAGCTTGGTGGCGAAGTTACGGGAAGCCGCAGCAGCGTCGGAGCCCAGCGGCAGGTCGACGCCCGGGTTGGCGCCACGCGCCAGGGTAAAGCGCAGGGCATCCGCGCCGTAGTCGCGGACCCAGTCCATCGGGTCGATGCCGTTACCCAGGGACTTCGACATCTTGCGGCCCTGCTCATCGCGAACCAAGCCGTGCAGGTAAATATCGTGGAAAGGAATCTGCGGGCGGCCATCGCGCTCCGCGGAAGAACCGGCGTTAAGCAGCTCTGGGGTCTGGACGCCAGCGAAGGTGCCGAACATCATCATGCGGGCAACCCAGAAGAACAGGATGTCGTAGGCAGTGACCAGCACGTTGGTTGGGTAGAACTTCTCTAGGTCCGGAGTCTTTTCCGGCCAGCCCAGCGTGGAAAATGGCCACAGCGCGGAGGAGAACCAGGTATCCAGAACGTCTGGATCCTGCTCGTAGCCTGCCGGCGGCTCCTCGTCAGGGCCGACGCAGACGATATCGCGGGTGGTGTTGCCCTCGGCGTCGGTGGTCTCCGGGCCGTACCAGATCGGGATGCGGTGGCCCCACCACAGCTGACGGGAGATGCACCAGTCGTGCATGTCATCGACCCACTCGAAGTAACGCGGCTCGAGGGAGGTCGGGTGAATCTTGGTATCGCCCTCGCGCACGGCGTCGCCGGAGTACTTGGCCAGCTTTTCTACCGCCACGAACCACTGCAGGGAAAGGCGCGGCTCGACCGGCTCGCCGGAGCGCTCCGAGTGGCCCACGGAGTGGACATAAGGGCGGATTTCCTTGACGATGCGACCCTGTTCGCGCAGCGCCTCTCGGATCTCCACGCGTGCTTCCTCGCGAGTCAGGCCATCGAACTTGGTGCCGGTGTTCGCGATGTGACCGGTGGAGTCCATGATGGTCGGCATGTCCAGGTTGTGGCGCAGGCCCATCTGGTAGTCGTTCGGGTCGTGGGCCGGGGTGATCTTCACGGCGCCGGTGCCGAATTCCATGTCCACGTAATCATCAGCGATGACCTTGAGCTTCAGGTCGGAGCGGAAGGGGTGGGCAAACTCCTGCCCCACCAGGTCCTTGTAGCGCTCGTCGTCGGGGTGGACGGCAATCGCGACGTCGCCAAGCATGGTCTCCACGCGGGTGGTGGCCACGATGAGGTGTGGCTCGTCGTCGTTTAGCGAGCCGTAGCGGATGGACACGAGCTCGCCCTCGACGTCCTTGTAAACAACCTCGATGTCAGAGACCGCGGTCTCCAGAACCGGGGACCAGTTGACCAGGCGGTGGGCCTGGTAGATCATGCCGGCGTCGAAAAGCTGCTTAAAGATGGTCTGGACCGCGCGGGACAGGCCCTCGTCCAGGGTGAAGCGCTCGCGGGACCAGTCCACGGAGTCACCAATGGCACGCATCTGGTTCTGGATGGTGCCGCCATATTCTTCCTTCCACTCCCAGACCTTGGAGATGAACTCCTCGCGCTCATAATCCCAGCGCTTTTTGCCCTCGGTCTCCTTCAGCTTGGCCTCGACCTTGGTCTGGGTGGCGATGCCCGCGTGGTCGGCGCCCGGCAGCCACAGGGTGGCATAACCCTGCATGCGCTTGCGGCGAATGATGGAGTCGATGAGGGTGTGGTCTAGGGCGTGGCCCATGTGCAGCTGGCCGGTCACGTTGGGTGGCGGCAGCACGATGGAATAAGGCTCTGCCTCGCTGGCGGCATCCGGGGTGAAGTAGCCGGCTTCCACCCAGGACTCGTAGAGGTCCTTTTCTACCGTCTGCGGCTCCCAGGACTTCGGAAGCGCGTCAGCACGGTTAGCGCCTACTAGTTGCTCTTTATCTACAGCGTTGTTCTGCTCAGTCACCCGGACAAGTCTACCCTGTCGGTCAACTGGCTTTTCACCCCATTGGGCGAAATCGGCACCGCGGGCGCCGGTGGCTGGATACATTGTCTGTCATGTCTTCACATCCTGGAACTTCCCCAGCGCGCCTGCGCACTCGCTGACCAAGGAGGTCTCCTTCCCCACCATCGGCATCGGCGCGGGCAATGCCTGCGATGGGCAGATTCTGGTCTGGACCGACGCTTTTGGCATGGGCGCGGGCAAGACGCCGCGCTTTGTGCGCCGGTATGCGGATCTGCGCGGCATGCTTGCCGAAGCCGCGCGTTCCTACGCCGCCGACGTTCACTCGCGCGCGTTCCCGAATGAGGCGGAATCCTTCAGCGACTAGTCTTTAAGGTTTGAGTAATGCAGGTTTTTGAAACTATTTCGCAGCTGCGTACTTTCCGCGCGGAGCAGGCCGCTGCCGGGCGGAGCGTGGGATTGGTGCCGACCATGGGTGCTCTGCATGCCGGGCACGGCGCGCTGGTTAAGCGCGCACGCCAAGACAACGACGTGGTCGTGGTCTCGGTGTTTGTAAATCCGCTGCAGTTTAGTGATTTGGGCGAGTGCGATGACTACCGGAACTACCCGCGGGATCTGGAAGGTGACGCGAAGTTCTTGGAATTAATTGGCGTGGATGCGGTTTTCGCGCCGCGCGTGGAACAGATGTATCCGTCTGGTACCCCGTTAGTGTGGGTGCGCACTGGGCGCATGGGTGAGGTGCTCGAGGGGGCTTCCCGCCCAGGCCACTTCGATGGTGTGGCCACGGTGGTGACCAAGCTCTTTACTATCGTGCAGCCCACCCGCGCCTACTTCGGGCAAAAGGATGCCCAGCAGGTGGCGGTGATTCGGCGCATGGTGGCAGATCTCGACCTGCCGGTGGAGATTGTGGCGGCACCCATCGTCCGCGCGGCAGATGGTCTGGCGGAATCGAGCCGCAATCAAAGGCTCAGCACGAAGGAGCGTGACCAGGCACTGGCGCTATCGCGCACGCTGTTTGCGCTTCGCGACGGCGCCTTCGCCGACGTAACGCAGGCCGCCGCGGCGCTGGATGCCAGCGAGGGCGTGAAGCTGGACTACCTGACGGTGGTGGATCCGAAAACGCTAGAGCCGGTGGCTGCTGCAGCGCGCCCTGCCCTAGCGTTGGTTGCCGCATTCGTGGGTCCGGTGCGGCTTATCGATAACCTGCTGCTCGATTAAAGCAGGTGCTGGACGGCTTCGCGCTCAGCGCGCAGCTCCTCCACGTTGGCCTGGATGCGTTCGTTCTGGAACTCACCAAGCTCTAGGCCCTGCACGATTTCCCAGGTGCCGTTCTTGGCCACGGTGGGGAAACCAAAGATAAGGCCCTCGTCCACGCCATAGGAGCCATCGGAAACCACCGCGGCGGTGCGCCAATCCTCGGTGCCGTGGATCCAGTCGTGCATGTGATCGACTGCAGCAGAGGCCGCAGAAGCAGCGGAGGAATGACCGCGGACCTCGATGATTTCCGCGCCGCGCTTGGCCACCTTCGGAATCATCTCCTCGGTGTACCACTTCTCATCTACCTCCGCATTGGAGTAGCTAAGGTCTGGGAACTGGGTGGCGGAGTGGTTGCCCCAGACGGCCACCTTGGTGAACTCTGCGGTTGGCGTGCCGGTCTTGAGCGAAAGCTGGCTGAGCGTGCGGTTGTGGTCTAGGCGCATGAGTGCGTTGAACTGGCTGGCGTCCAGGTCTGGTGCGCTCTGGGCGGCGATGTAGGCATTGGTGTTGGCTGGGTTGCCGACGACGAGCACGCGGACGTCGCGCGCGGCGTGATCGTTGATGGCCTTGCCCTGGACAGTGAAGATGGTGCCATTGGCCTCAAGGAGGTCCGCACGCTCCATGCCCTTGGAGCGTGGGCGCGCGCCCACGAGGAAGGCGGCCTTGGTGTCCTTGAAGGCCACTACTGGGTCATCGGTGACGGTGATGCCGCGCAGCAGCGGCAAAGCGGAGTCAGCCAACTCCATGGCAACGCCTTCTGCAGCGCCTACAGCGTCAGGGATTTCCAGCAGCGCAAGTTCAACCGGGGTGTCTTTTCCGTAGACGTCGCCAGCAGCGATGCGCCACAGCAGCGAATAAGCGATGTTGCCGGCTGCCCCAGTAACGGTTACTTTGACGGGCTTCAATGCTGACTCAGTCATGTGCAATCCTCCTGCGGGATGTGGTGAAACAAACATGTTCTTAAAGCCCACCTTAGCCTTGCGCGCAGAACTTATGCAGCAGGTTACTCCCCTCTTTTGGAGTCAATCGAGATCACAAAATTGCGAAAATTACCCCCAAATGTCCCGCAGTTCATGACTTTATTTTCACTTGAAACTCGGAAAAGTTGGTTTTTGGGCACTATAGGAAAGAGAAAGAAAGAGTCTTAAAGGAACAGATTCATCTCGCACAGGACTTACAAGGACGGAAACAATGACCATGGACGCCACTGATTCGGCTTCGCCCGATTCCGTCGGCACCGCCGAGCTTACGGGCTCCGTCGACAAAGTAATCGACGTCGCCATCGAGCAGTTCTCCGAGTTGGGATTCGCTGACACCAAGTTGGACAACATTTCCCGCCTCGCCGGCATGTCCAAGCGCATGATCCATTACCACTTTGGTGACAAAAAGGGCCTGTACCAGCAGGCCCTCACGGTTGCGGCACGCCTCCTCAACCCACCGGCAGGCAGCCTTGAGCTGGACTCTGCAGTCCCAGTGGAAGGCGTACGCACGCTCGTAGACTGGCTTTTCAAGCAGCACGTTGAGCACCCAGAGGCCATCCGCATGATGACGATGGAATCCTCCACCGGCGCGCTTGATGGCGGCCACGCGCTAATCGACGTCTCCGAAGTTTTCCTTCACTTGGACAAACTTCTGATGCTGGGCCAGGACTCCGGCGCCTTCCGCCCGGGCATTTCGGCCAACGATATCTTCACCCTCATTGCCTCCCTCACGATGTACCGCGTGACCAATCGCTCGATGATGCAGAATTTGTTGGACATCGACATGCGCAGCCCCGAAAACACCGACGGCATGCACCGCATGACTGTCGACGCAGTCCTGGCATTCCTTACCACCAACATCCCGGATTCCGGGCACAGCTCCTACCTCACCACCAGCGCCGCCGACGAAGACAACGACGCTAGCCCGCAGGATATCTACTCCAGCGACGAAGAGCAGGCCGCATCGGATATTTACGAATAAAGCCTAAAAGAGCCGCCTTTTAGAAGGCGGCTCTTTTTACATGTGGGCTAGAGGGAAACGCGCTAGCTAGGCAGATTCCTTTTCGGCGTCAGAGTAGACAAACTCCGGCTCGCCCTCGCCCTTAACGCAGGCCTCGGTAATGTGCACGGCCGTGATGTCCTCGCGGTCTGGCAGGTCATACATGATGGGAACGAGCAGCTCCTCCATGATGGCGCGCAAGCCACGAGCGCCGGTCTTGCGCTCAAGCGCGAGCTCGGCAATGGAGCCCAAGGCCTCGTCTGCGAAGACCAGTTCCGCGCCATCCATCTCGAAGAGGCGCTGATATTGCTTGATGAGCGAGTTCTTCGGCTCCACCAAGACCTTGACCAAGGACTCACGATCGAGGTTGTCCACGGTGGCCACAACCGGCAAGCGGCCGATGAACTCCGGGATAAGTCCGAACTTTACGAGATCCTCAGGGCGTACCTCAGAGAAGAGGTCGAGCTTTTCGCGCTCGCTGGCAGTCTCGAGCTTCGCGCCAAAGCCCACGCCCTTCTTGCCCACGCGCTCTGCGATGACTTTATCGAGACCAGCAAAGGCGCCAGCAACGATGAACAGGATGTTCGAGGTATCGAGCTGGATGAACTCTTGGTTGGGGTGCTTACGGCCACCCTGCGGCGGGATGGCGGCTACGGTGCCCTCCAAGATCTTCAGCAGGGCTTGCTGCACACCCTCACCGGAAACGTCACGAGTAATGGATGGGTTTTCAGACTTGCGGGAAATCTTGTCCACCTCATCGACGTAGATGATGCCGCGCTGCGCGCGCTCTACGTCAAAGTCTGCGGCCTGCAGGAGCTTGAGCAGGATGTTTTCTACGTCCTCGCCCACATAGCCGGCCTCGGTAAGGCTGGTGGCGTCGGCGATAGCAAAAGGAACATCCAGCATGCGAGCCAGCGTCTGCGCAAGGTAGGTCTTGCCGGAACCGGTAGGACCGAGCAGCAGGATGTTGGACTTAGCGATCTCGACGTCCTCATCCTCGACTTTCTTGCGGCGGCTTTCCAGGCCCGCTGCTTCTTCTGCCTTGATGCGCTTGTAGTGGTTATAAACCGCCACCGAAAGCACGCGCTTGGCCTGGTCCTGGCCGATGACGTACTTATCAAGGAAGGAGGAAATCTCCGAAGGGCGCGGAAGCTTTACTTCCTTCTCGGCATTGTCAGCCGCGGCGGCTGCGCCGAGTTCTTCTTCGATGATCTCATTACACAGCTCGATGCACTCATCACAGATGTAGACACCGCCGCCGGCGATGAGCTTTTTCACCTGTTTCTGGCTCTTGCCACAAAAGGAGCACTTGAGCAGGTCAGCGCTTTCTTGCATACGTGCCATTAAGGTCTTTCCACTCGCTTTTGATTATTGATTGTGGTGGGAAGATTCTAGGATGCCAATCCTTTGCATCCGGCGCCCTTAAAAAGAACGCGTCCCACAGATACTTCCACCTTAGTAAATCAACGCGACACCGCCCTCATTCATTCCTCCGCGTGGCGCAGCCTCAACCCCTCCTTGAGACTTCCCTTTTTGCAGTTCACCCACATTATGCGCCGACTTTCAGCAAGCAACGCAGGGACCAAGAAAACGGCGACGACGCCGCGGGTCTTAAGACCAACGGCGTCGGAAAGCATCGGCTCCTTTTTAGCGGAAGGTGGCGAAGTTCTTAACCACCCAGCGGCTGACTGCCAAGACCAGCAGACCCAGAACGATGGAAGCGATGCCCAGGGAGATAAAGAAGGTATTCTCCGCGCCAGCGTCCTCCGGGTTGTAGAAACCAGCCAGGGAGCCAGCCAGGGAGGTACCCATGGCAACGGCCATCATCCACACCGCCATCATGCGGGAGGGGAAGGCACGTGGCGCGACCTTCGTAGCAAGCGAGTTACCAACCGGGGACAGCAAAAGCTCGCCCATGGTGAACAGGAAGAGGATGCCAATGATGGCAAACATCGGCGTGGAATTTGCACCGGTACCGGAGTACGGCAGGAAGAAGAACAAAGAAATACCGATGATGATGTTCGCGGCGCCGAACTTCACCGGCGTGGACCACTGACGGTTACCGAGCTTGGTCCACATCGTTGCGAAAATCGCAGAGAAGACCACGATGAAGACCGGGTTGAAGGACTGCACCAGTGACGGCGGAATCTCGATACCGAAGAAGTTACGGTCCAAGCGCACATCCGCGTAGATGGTCATGACGGTGAACTGCTGCTGGAAGATACCGAAGAACAAAACACCAGAGACAAACAGCGGGATAAATCCCAGCAGACGCTTCTTCTCTTCCGCATCAACCAGCTCGGAGAAGTACATCTGGCACCACAATACGATTGCCGCCAACAGCGCAACGACGGTGACGATGTTGGATAGCCAATCGACCTTGACAACGCCGGTTGCGATGGAAATTACCGCAATTGCCACGATGCCAAGGACGGCAGCTAGGCCGAGCAGCATCTGCTTGCTGCTAGCAGGGTTCGGGACCTCGTGGCCTGCATCCTTGATGGTGGACTTGCGCATCAGGGTGTACTGAATCAGGCCCGCGAACATGCCGATTGCCGCGAGGCCAAAGCCCCAGTGGAATCCCTTCCAGCCCCACATGATTGTTGTGACAAACGGGCCTAATAGAGCGCCGATGTTGACACCCATGTAGAAGATGGAGAAACCACCGTCACGGCGGGTGTCATCACGGCTATATAGCGAGCCAAGCACCACCTGGGCGGTGGTCTTCACGCCGCCAGAGCCGATGGCAATGAGAACCAAACCAATCGCCAGACCAATAACGTCCGGAATAAACGCCAGAGCGATATGACCGAGCATCACCAGGTTCGCGGAGTAGAACAGGGTGCGCTCCGGGCCCAAAATTCGGTCTGCAACCAAAGAGGCCAAAAGGCAGGCCATATAGACCAGACCGCCGTAGGCACCAACCACGGACGTTGCAGCGGTCTTGTCCATGCCTAGTCCGCCATCGGTGACGGAGTAGTACATATAGAGCAAAACGATCGACTGCATGCCGTAGAAGCTGAAACGCTCCCACATCTCGATGCCAAATAGGTTGGCTAGGCCCCACGGATGCCCGAAGAACAGTCTTTCTTCAGGCTCCGTTTTGTGTGCTGTCGCGCCAGACAGCTGCGTATTGTGATCTGACATATAAATAGTTGACCACTAATTCTCGGTAACAACAAATCGGTTGGTTGCCCGAAATATTTGTTAAAGCACGCGGCTGCAGAAAGTTCCACGTCATGGCCCCGCACTGCGAAAACTTTCACACCTATATTTGCAGCCGAATTGACCAAGGGTCGGAGCATCAACCTCCGCTTCTGCCGCTTGCTCTTGACGACACATCAAAGCTCATTTAGGGTTACCCACATAGGTGGTAAACCCACAAACCCACAAACCGCTTTGTTATCAGTCACGCATCCGAAAAGAGGTCTCATGGGCAATCCCCTCCCCCTCTACCAACAACTCGCCAGCGGCATCCGCGACATGATCATGTCCGGCCAGCTCGCCCCCGGCGACCGAGCCCCCAGCACAAACGAGCTTTCCGCATTCCACTCAGTCAACCCCACGACAGCGTCCAAGGCCTTAACCGCGCTCTTCGACGAAGGCCTGCTCGAAAAGCGTCGCGGACTTGGAATGTTCGTCACTCCCGAAGCGCGCACCCGCGTTGCAGAAAAGCGTCGTGCCGCATTACATGAGGATTTCGTCGCACCGCTTCTAGCCGAAGCACGAGCCCTCGGAATCACAACGGCTGAGCTCATCGAACTCATCAAAAGCGAAGGAGAATAACCATGCACACTATCGAGGCAAAAGACCTCCGAGTAAAGGACTTTCTCCATGCTCACTCGATCCGATTGAAGCCCGGAATCTACGGCATTATCGGCACCAACGGTGCGGGCAAGACGACGCTTATGAGAGCGATTGCGGGTCACCTTCCAATGACATCCGGCTCTATCGAGACTGCCCCAACTGCCCTTGCACGCACTGGCGCTGACATTTTGCTGGCGGGGCACACAGTGAAAGATCACCTTCACATCGCCCAGAAAGCACGAGGCGAACTCGACATCGCCTATGCGAACCGTCTCCTAGCCCGCTTTGAGCTTCACCCCTCAGAGGTCTGCTCGAGGCTTTCCACCGGCAAGCGCCAATTGATTGCCAACATCACCGTTCTTGCTGCACGCACGCCTGTCACGCTGATGGATGAGCCTTTCACTGGGCTAGACGTACCGACGCGTGAGGTACTGCGCCAAGTCATCATCGAACACGCATCCCACAACGACGATTGGACGTTACTTCTATCCTCACATCGCGCCGAGGATCTCGCTGGCCTCGTTGAGGGGCTCATCGTCGTGCAGAAAGGCCGCGCGGTTGGTCCACTTCTGCTCGACGAACAGCGGGAACTATATCCACTGTTCACGGGCGAGAGCAGTGCCGTTGATGACGCAGTTGCCGCACTCACGGGGAGCGTCGTCAGCCAGCAAAAGCTCGGGCGAACCTCTCGCGTACGTGTCCAACTAGCGGAGCCGCTGAATACTCCTCTCCACGGCATAGACACCGATTTCCCAGACGACGTCCAACTCATCGACTCACTTGTATCCGCACAGCTTTAAAGGAGCAACACCATGACCGCACTCGTTTCGGCACACCGAAAGACAATCGCAGTATTTGCACCCCTCATCATTGTGCTCGCCGTGGGCGCTTACCTAGTTCCGCATGACTCCAGCCAAGTTAGCGTTAATCCCACTTTCTGGATCATCTTCTCGGCTATCTTTTGGGCGATACTTTGCGCAAGCGCAACCTCGCAGTTCAAGGTTTTGCGCAGCCTCGATATGCCGCAGAAGCGGTGGCAGATCGCAGCTCACGGGTTTGCCATCGTGGGTTCCGTCATCTTTGGACTCGTCGCCGCCGCAGCACATTACATCGCGGTATCCGCAGGCGTTGATGTCGATAGCTCTTTTGAGGTTGCTGTCAACGGCGATACCGGCACCCTTCCAACTTGGTTAGCTCATTTGCTTTCTGTCCTGGCATTCCTGACCACTTACCTCGTTGCAGGCTATGCTGGCACGGCGATAGGGATGCTCTTCAAAGCGCTTGATAATAGAAGTATCGCTATGCGAACCATCACCGCCGCTGGAGGCATTCTCCTAGTCTATTTCCTAGCAATCGCGATAAACTGGGCCGCATACACCTTCAGTATCCCAATCGAGGCACCGTACCCAGGCCTATTCATTTTCAGCGGTATCGCTATCATCGTCAGCGTTGTGCTGATGTGGCGGCTGCCTAGACACATCCATCCGTAGAACGGGTTTGGGTGACGCACCAAGACCTATAGAACTAAAACCAAAGCCCTTGCACCACGAATACGGTGCAAGGGCTTTAGCTTAACTACTGGTTTTAGGCGTTGAGCTTGCGGTAATCAAAGACGGTATCGATGATGCCGTACTCAACGGCTTCCTGGGCGGTCAGGATCTTGTCGCGGTCAGTGTCCTCACGGACCTGGTCTGCGGTGCGGCCGGTGTGCTCAGCGAGGG
Organism: Corynebacterium sp. HMSC036D03; assembly: GCF_001836185.1. Taxonomy (NCBI): domain Bacteria; kingdom Bacillati; phylum Actinomycetota; class Actinomycetes; order Mycobacteriales; family Corynebacteriaceae; genus Corynebacterium; species Corynebacterium sp. HMSC036D03. The sequence goes on along the minus strand of NZ_KV827708.1, from coordinate 69,272 downwards.
TGGTCTCCATGAGGCGGCGCATGCGCTCGATCTCGTTAGCCTCGATCTCTAGGTCAGAAACCTGGCCCTGGGTGCCCTGGGTGCGTGGCTGGTGAATCAGCACGCGGGAGTTCGGCAGTGCCGCACGCTTGCCCGGTGCGCCGGCAGCCAGCAGGACGGCTGCAGCAGATGCAGCCTGGCCCAGGCACACGGTCTGCACATCAGGACGTACGTAGCGCATGGTGTCGTAGATAGCCATCAGCGCGGTAAAGGAGCCACCCGGGGAGTTGATGTACATGGTGATGTCGCGATCTGGATCCTGGGACTCGAGGACCAGCAGCTGCGCCATGATGTCATTCGCCGAGGTGTCATCAACCTGGGTGCCAAGGAAGATGATGCGCTCTTCGAAGAGCTTGGAGTACGGGTTGGTGGTCTTAGAGCCTTGTGCGTTCTGCTCGACAAACTCCGGCAGAACGTAGCGGGAATTAGGCATTTGAAGGTTAGACATAGTGATAATTCTCCTTATTCCCTAGTTATTGATCGGGCCGTTTACGGACTCGATGACGTGGTCAACGATGCCGTATTCCTTGGCCTGCTGTGCGGTGAACCAACGGTCACGGTCAGAATCCTTGGTGATTTGCTCAAAGCTCTGGCCGGTATGCTCAGCGATCAGCTGCGCCATTTCGCGCTTGGTCTGAGCAAACTGCTCAGCCTGGATGGCGATGTCAGCAGCAGTGCCACCCACGCCAGCGGAAGGCTGGTGCATCATGATGCGAGCATGTGGCAGAGCGTAGCGCTTGCCCTTGGTGCCGCCGGAGAGCAAGAACTGGCCCATGGAAGCTGCCAGACCCATGCCATAGGTAGCAATATCGCACGGCGAGTACTTCATCGTGTCGTAAATGGCCATGCCCGCGGTAACGGAGCCACCCGGCGAATTGATATAAAGCGAAATATCGCGCGTGGGATCCTCTGCGGACAGCAGGAGAATCTGGGCGCACAGCTTGTTCGCAATCTCATCATCCACCTGGGTTCCCAGGAAGATAATGCGCTCGCGCAAGAGGCGCTCATAGACGCTATCGCCCAGGCTCATACCAGTAGCGGATGAGTTCATTGAAATCTTCTCAGACATTAATGATGCTCCTTCAATTGAAAAATTTTTAACTGGCCCCACCTTACCGACATTCTTCTCAAATTTGGCCCCTGTTCGCTATGAGCGTTGGGAGCGCTACGTCAGCACACACTAAGGTGCTGGGTTAAGATTTTCCCATGTCTGTTTCCGAGCTTTCCACTAGCACACAGAATTATTTGAAAGCCATCTGGGGGCTAAAGGAATGGTCATCTGAGCCCGTAACCGCCACGCTTATTTCAGCACAGTTAGGGCTCAAACTCTCCTCAGTCTCCGATGCAGTGCGCAAAATGGCCAAGCAAGGGTTGGTATCACACACACCTTACGGAGCAGTGGAGCTCACCGATCGGGGTAGACAGTATGCATTGGATATGGTGCGCCGTCACCGATTGCTTGAATCTTTCTTGGTACAGGCATTGGACTATACATGGGACGAAGTCCATGACGAAGCAGAAAACCTCGAACACGCAGTGTCGGACATGCTGATAGAGCGCGTGGACAAGTTCCTCAATTTTCCCAGCAGGGATCCACACGGCGATCCTATTCCCACAGTTGATGGGAACATCACAATTCCTCGTGCACACCGGCTCTCTGACAGCGGAGCACAATCTCAGGTGATCGTTGAACGAATCTCCGATTCCGATCCACAACTACTAGCTTTCCTGAAAGAACACGGCATCGTCACGGGTGCCGTTCTAGACACGCGCGAAGGAGCCCCCTTTTCAGAATCACTCGAAGTGCGAGTATTTGGTAGCGCTCCGTGGGTACTGCTCGGACGCCCGGCTACCGACGCAGTTTTTGTAGCTCCTCATACCCCATAAAAGCCATCCCCCTCCATCTAAACCTAACATTACCTGCCCTTTTAAAATATACGTTGCAACGTAGTTTGCAACTACGCTCACACGTAGTTACGCTTTCGGATATCACATATCCCACGAATGGCTCAGGCCAGGATGAGCAGGATTGCTATGTCAGACTCACCAGATTTGGTGTACTTTTCGAGCGTTTCTGAAAACACAAAAAGATTTGTTGAACGCCTAGGCAGACCCGCAGTGCGAATTCCACTACGGCCCAAGAAAAACGGAATGATCCAGGTTTCACACCCGTATGTACTCGTCGTCCCCACCTACGGAGGCGGCTCTCTCAAACGCGCGGTTCCTAAACAGGTCATCACTTTCCTTAACGACCCAATCAATCGATCCTTTATCCGCGGCGTCATTTCCTCAGGAAACACCAATTTCGGAAACGCCTACTGCGTAGCCGGCCAAATCATTTCCGCCAAGTGCCACGTGCCCGAGCTGTATCACTTCGAGCTACTCGGCACCCAAAAAGATATTGACACCGTAAAACAAGGTCTTCACAAGTTTTGGGAACAGCAAGAACACGTCAAAAAATGAAGAACACGTCCGGACCACACAGATTGGACTACACAATGACCCCTCCGCAGACCACACCCACGCAGCCTGTTGACGCAGCCCATCGCATCACCACCGGTGCTAACGACGAAGGCGGCGTTGGTAAGCGCAAAAGTTACCATGCGCTCAACGCGCAGCTGAACTTATTCGATTCTTCCGGGAGAATTCAGTTCGACAAAGATATTGAGGCAGCACAAGATTATTTAGCCCACCATGTTGCTCCCCGCATGCGCACATTTAGCTCCACCACGGAACGCCTGGAATGGTTAGTAGATAATGAATACTACGAGCGGGGTTTCCTCGAACTTTACGAGGACGAGTTCCTGTGCGCCATATATGACAGAGCACATCGCGCCCAGCATCGGTTCCGCACATTCCTCGGCGCATTTAAGTTCTTTACTTCCTACGCGCTAAAAACCTTTGACGGCTCAACACTCCTTGAAGGCTACGAAGAACGCGTCACCACCACAGCTCTTTACCTGGCACAAGGCGACAAAGTTCTTGCAGAGAAACTGGTGGACGACATCATGTCCGGACGATTCCAGCCCGCCACCCCTACTTTTCTCAACGCAGGCAAGGCTCAGCGCGGTGAAATGGTGTCTTGCTTCCTCCTGCGAATAGAAGACAACTTGGAAAGCATTGGCCGCAGTGTGAACTCCGCGCTACAACTATCAAAACGCGGCGGTGGCGTGGCCCTATTGCTAAGCAATCTGCGCGAATCCGGAGCCCCGATCAAAAAGATTGAGAACCAAGCATCCGGCGTAGTCCCAGTTATGAAGATTCTGGAGGATAGTTTCAGCTATGCCAACCAACTGGGAGCCCGCCAGGGCGCTGGGGCTGTCTACCTGCATGCGCATCACCCAGATATTCTTCGCTTCCTCGATACCAAACGGGAAAATGCAGATGAAAAAGTTCGCATCAAGACCCTTTCACTGGGTGTCGTTATTCCGGATATAACGTTTCGCCTGGCCAAAGAGAACAAGGACATGCATCTGTTTAGTCCATATGACATTGCTCGCGAATACGGCGTGCCCATGTCCGACATGTCTATCACCGAGCATTACGACGAGCTGGTGACCAATCCGCGAATTTCGCACACCACCATCAAGGCCAGGGAGTTTTTCACTACGCTTGCTGAGCTTCAATTTGAATCTGGATACCCCTATATCCTCTTCGAAGATACGGTCAATCGCTCTAATCCCCTCAAAGGACGTATCAATATGTCCAACCTGTGTAGCGAGATCCTTCAAGTCAACACGCCATCCACTCTTGGCCCATCTGGCAACTACACCACCATCGGCCAAGACATTTCATGCAATCTGGGTTCGCTCAACATCGCTAAGGCCTTTGCATCACCGGATTTTGGAGCAACTGTAGAAACCGCAGTGCGCGCGCTCACCCAAGTCTCAGATCTTACCGATATCGAAGCAGTTCCTTCCATTGCTAAAGGCAATAAATCCATGCACGCGATTGGTTTGGGGCAGATGAATCTCCATGGTTTCCTTGCTTCCAAACGGATTCCCTATGGCTGCGCCGAGGCTTTGGACTTTACCAACTTCTATTTCCTGACTGTGACCTATCATGCGCTGCGCACATCCCATGCGTTAGCGGTAGAGAAAGGTCAGCGATTCCAGGGTTTTGAAGACTCTGCTTATGCCTCCGGCGCATTCTTCGACAAGTATCTCAAACAGGAATGGGTACCTGCCACCAAGCGAGTAGAGCAGCTTTTCCATGAAGCAGGCGTGCGGATTCCTACACGCGAGGACTGGCTGAAATTAAAGAATCAGGTGGCCCGAGACGGAATATATAACGCCTATCTACAGGCAGTTCCACCCACTGGATCAATTGCCTACATCAATGATTCGACTGCATCCATCCACCCGATTGCCTCCAAGATCGAAATTCGCAAGGAAGGCCGCTTGGGGCGCGTGTACTTCCCCGCACCGGAAATGACCAACGACAATGTGGAGTATTTCGAGGACTCTTTCACCGTGGGATACGAGAAAATCATTGATACCTACGCCATGGCCACGCAGCACGTGGACCAAGGCCTTTCTCTGACCTTGTTCTTTACTGCCGACAGCACCACTAGGGATATCAACAGGGCGCAAATCTATGCCTGGAAGGCCGGCATCAAGACCTTGTACTACATCCGTTTACGCCAATCCGCGCTCCAAGGCACCGAGGTCGAAGGCTGCGTCTCCTGCGCTTTATAGGAGCACTGCCCTCCCATCTTTTGCACTACCAATTCACCCGAAAGGAAAAAGTAATGACTTCAACATCGAACGCTGCTGCGTTAACTAGCATCTCTGTTACGCCTCCGAGCTTCCGACATGATCCCTCAGCCCGCATCCGCCCCATCAATTGGAACCGTGTGAGTGACGAAAAGGATCTTGAAGTATGGAACCGGCTCACCGCCAATTTCTGGCTGCCGGAGAAAGTGCCGCTTTCTAATGATCTCTCAGCCTGGCAGAAAATGACGCCCTCAGAGCGTAACCTCACCATGCGGGTGTTCACAGGTCTGACCACTTTAGATACCGTGCAGGCTACCGTGGGAGAAATCTGCCAAATTCAAGACGCCCGCACCGAGCATGAGCAGGCCGTTTACACCAACATTGCCTTCATGCAATCAGTTCACGCCCGTTCTTATTCTTCAGTGTTTTCTACGCTAAGCAGCACAAAGGAAATCGACGAAGCCTACCGCTGGGCGGTGAATAATGACCTTCTCCAAGCACGTGCCAAGAAAGTCCTCACGCACTATTTCGGGCCGGATCCGCTCAAGCGCAAGGTATCATCGACGCTTCTTTCTTCGCTCCTTCTATACGCGGGTTTCTATCTCCCCTTACACTTTTCTGTCCACGCCACCCTGACCAATACGGCAGACATGATTCGCCTCATTCTGCGTGACAAGGCAGTACACGGCTACTACTCGGGATATAAATACCAGCGTGGCCTAGAATCTTCTTCTCCTCAAAGGCAAAAAGAGATGAAGAATTTCACCATCTCTTTGCTCGAGGAGCTCTATTCCCTAGAGCTGGAATACTCCGGCGAACTATATGAACCATTAGGACTCATGGACGATGTGGCCGTCTTCGTTCGCTATAACGCAAATAAGGCCCTGATGAACTTGGGCTACCCAGATTACTTCCCACCTGAGGAAACGGAAGTTAACCCAGAAATTCTCGCCGCCCTAGCTCCTGGAGCAGACGAGAACCATGACTTCTTCTCTGGTTCAGGCTCCTCCTATGTCATTGGTACCGCTGAAGAAACGAGTGATGATGACTGGGATTTCTAAACCCTTCCCACGACCAGACCAAGGAAGCTGGCTTGAAACCATTGCATTGTTTGAGGCTATTCGTGAAGGAAACCAACCTGCGGCATTGCGGCTGCTACAAACCTCGGCCGCACGCGAGGCCGTCCTGGGAGGGCTTTTGGGCCTCATTGAACTGTATTTCCGCAATGAAGAAGATGACAAAATAGAGGGATTTCTCGCTGCCGCCCACAGTGCCGGCCCGCCCCCAGCTTTCGGTTGCAAGCCTTTTCTCCCTTAATCCAGCCCCAATGAAGAAAGAAGGTTCAGCATGACTTCCACCCCACGCATCACCGTTATCGTAGGTAGCCTGCGTCGCGGATCAATTGCGCGCAAGATTGCGCACGAAGTACTCACAATGATCCCGAAAGACTACGAGGCAAACATCCTCGAAATCCGCAACTTGCCCCTTTATGACTTCGACTACGATGATCCCGCGGTCACGGACAAGCCAACTCCGGCCGAGTACACCACCTTCCGCGACACCATCAAGAACTCTAGCGGAGTCCTTTTCATTACGCCCGAAAACAACCGCACAATCCCCGCATGCCTCAAAAACGCAGTGGACATCGGTTCTAAACCCAACTCAGATGTGGCTTGGAAGAACCTTCCCGCAGGAATCATCAGCCACTCTGTAGGGCGCATGGGCGGGTATAGCTCACAAAAGAACCTCCGATTGGCCCTGTCTTACTTTGATATGCCTTTTCCTGGGCAGCCCGAGGTATTCCTCGGCCAATCACCCACCCTTTTCGAAGACTCGGGCCGCCTTAATGAACACACCGCAGAATTTGTAAAGGACTACGTCATGCGCTTCCTGGCTCTGGTGGACAATGCCTTAACCAGCTAGGACCCACGCACATCTCTAGAGGGCGTTCACGATCACGCAAACCCCGGACTCATTCATGAATCCGGGGTTTGCTAGTGCGCTAGAAACCGCTCGCTACGAAAGAAACCTACTTCTCCTCGGTAGCATCTTCAGCGCCCTCTTCTTCGACCTCGCCGAAGTACTGGTCGACGTCAACCTTGTTGCCGTCCTCGTCCTTGACGTCAACGCGGCAGATAGCGGCTGCGAGAGCCTTGCCACGGCGAACATCAGAGAAGAGGTTTGCAATCTGGCCATTGGACTGCAGCTGCTGAATGAACTGGTTCGGGTCCATGCCGTAGGACTGAGCGGTGAACAGGATGTGGTCGGTCAGCTCCTGCTGGGAGACCTCAGGCTGCTCTTCCTCAGCAACGGCATCCAGGAACAGCTGGGTGCGGACGGACTCTTCAGCGGACTCGCGAGCTTCCTTATCGAACTCCTCGCGGGTGGTGCCCTGCGCCTCAAGCAGCTGTGCGAATGCCTTCTCGTCGTGAGCCAGCTGGCCCAGGATCTGGTGCAGCTGTGCGTGAACCTGCTCGTCAACGACGGAGGTCGGCAGCTCGAACTTAACGCCGTCGAGAGCAGCCTTCAGAACCTCGTCGCGGATGTTCGCAGCCTGCTCAGCCTTCTTGGACTCCTCAACACGGGTCTTGGTGGACTCGCGCAGCTCGTCCATGGTGTCGAACTCGGAAGCCATCTGTGCGAACTCATCGTCCAGTTCCGGAAGCTTGCGCTCCTTGGTCTGCTGAACGTGAACCTTGATGGTTGCTTCTTCACCAGCGTGGTCACCGGACTGGATGGTGGAGGTGAACTCGTTGTCCTCGTCGGTCTTCATGCCGCGCAGTGCGGTGTCAAGGCCCTTGATGAGGTCGTCATCACCAATCTGGTAGGACATGCCTTCGTAGGATGCCTCTTCCAGCTTCTCGCCGTCGATCTCGGTAACGATGTCGATGATGGCGAAGTCGCCGGTCTTCATCTTGCGCTTGGTGTCCTTGAGCTCACCAAAGCGTGCTGCCAAGTCCTCGAGAGCCTTGTCGACGTCCTCTTCCTTAGCCTCCAGAGCCGGAACGGTAACAGACAGCTTGGAGAAGTCCGGAACCTCGATCTCCGGGCGGATGTCAACCTCAGCGGTGAACTCGACGAAGTCGTTGTCCTCGATCTTCGCGATGTCAACCTCTGGCTGGCCGATAACCTTCAGGTCGTTTTCCTGAACTGCCTGCTCGTAACGGGTCGGCAGCATGTCATTGACAACCTGCTCGAGAATCGGGCCGCGACCAAAGCGGGCGTCGATAAGCTGGCGCGGAGCCTTACCCTTACGGAAACCTGGGATAGAAACCTGTTGTGCGATCGCCGCGTAGGCCTGATCGATTTCTTTGTCCAGCTCAGCAAACGGAACGTTGACGGTGAGCTTGACGCGGGTATCGCTCAGCTTGTCTACGGTGGTCTTCACGAGAAACTCTCCTGGCATAAATTGGTTCAGAATGTAAATAAGGGGCCTGGAAATACTTTTAAGGGTATTCCCAGACCCCCATACGTCGGGGCGACAGGATTTGAACCTGCGACCCCCTGCTCCCAAAGCAGGTGCGCTACCAAACTGCGCCACGCCCCGTATGTAGGCCTCCACGATCTTCTAAAACATGTCATGCTTTTCGCCGTGGGTGCGTTGCATACTCGAAATAGTGTAGCGGCATATCTCCAAATGACCTAACACCGACCCCCACTTAAGAGCATTTCCGCAGGTTAACAGCTATGAATTTCCTCCCCGTCGCAACGGCCAATTACGCAAAGTTAACGCCTTCAAGCGTGAGTTTTAGCGCTTGTTTTGCGGCGCCATTCCACTGCATCGGCAACGTCTCCGCAGCCTGTTCAGCGAAGCCCCACAACATCGCACTGTGGGACGTGGGCCTTGCCCCTAAACCAGATGGTGAGGTCGCCCATTCCTAGATGGTGAGGTCACGCCGTCAATTCTGCGCCTGGTGATAACGGCTGTGACTGGAGTCTACTGACCTCACCTTTTAGACCTCACCATGTAGGTTTGTCACCTCACCATTTGGGGTTTCGGCCAAACAAGCACGCTTTATGGGCTTTTCCCTGGATTTGATCGCAAGGTGGAAAACGACAAATCTCGAGCCAACATTTGCATGAAACGTTGACTCGAGATTTAAAAATTGGAGGGAATGACGGGAATCGAACCCGCGTCTTCAGCTTGGAAGGCTGAGGTATTAGCCACTATACGACATTCCCACAGTCCGACATCTAGCGATGTTTGACGTGCGAACCACTTTAGCGCACTTGCCGGCAGAAAATAAAACCGGCCCGTCAACGTGGGGAACTAACTAGGCTTGGAAGGCGTTCAACGTGTGTTGCCCATCAAGATTTGGAAGTGAGTTTTCTTGACACCAATTATCCTGCTTATTGCCGTCGGCGGCGGCGCCGCCTACTTTGCTTCGCGCGGACAGAAGAAAAGGCGCGAAGAGCTTGAAGCGCAGCGCTTCGAGGACGCATTGGCAGATGCCCGCCGCTGGACTGAGCGCCTGGGTGGTCAGGTCATGCAGATTTCCGGCACCGACGCTGCTTCCACACAAGCCATGGCAGATGCTTCCGAGCGTTTCACCGCAGCCAATGCCGCGATTTCCCGCGCCAACACCGTCAAGCAGGCGAATCTGGCGCGCGAATCCGCGCTAGAGGGCATGCACTATGTCAACGCAGCGCGCGAAATCATGGGCATGGATGCAGGTCCAGAGCTCCCACCGTTGGAGGGCCAGCGCCAGGCTGGCAAGGTCACTGAAAAGCGCACAGTTGAGGCAGACGGCCAGACGATTACCGCTTCGCCTTATGCATCCAGCGAGACGCCGAACTACTACCCCGGCGGCGTGGTTGCAGGCCGCCCGGTTCCGGCTGGTTGGTACTCCCGCCCATGGTGGGCCGACGCACTGAGCACCGGCGTATGGATGATGGGCTACTCCATGATGTTCAATGCCATGTTCAGCGGCATGTCCGGCATTGGCTACTCGGCAGCAGCTGCCGAAAGCGGCGACTGGGGCGGCGACCAGGGCGGTGGTGAATTAGGCGGTGGTGACATCGCCGGAAACACGGGCGGTGACGGCGAAGATGGCGGCGGATTCTTCGACGGCCTCTTCGACGGCGGCGATGGCGACGACGGTCTCTTTGACTTCGATTTCGATTTCTAGTTCTCGCCCCCACACTGGGCGCCCAGCAACAGCACCACCCGAGCAATAATTAATACGTAAATTTTTGTGGCTATTTTGTACCGCTGAGCTTGGCTTCTGCTAAGTTGTTCACTCGCAACGTAGTCTGGGAACCATGTCTGTACCAATGATGAAACTCCACGACGGTAACGAAATCCCACAGCTTGGCTTCGGCGTCTTCAAGGTCAATCCAGAAAAGACCGAAGAGCTCGTCGCTGAAGCCCTACGCGTGGGCTATCGCCACATCGATACCGCTGCCGTTTATGGCAACGAGGAGGGCGTAGGCCGCGCCATCGCTAACTCCGATATTCCGCGCGAGGAGCTATTTATTACCACCAAGCTGTGGAATGACAGCCAGACCAACGTCGCAGAGGCCCTCGATGAGTCTCTGAAGAAGCTAGGCCTCGCCTACGTCGACCTTTATCTCATCCACTGGCCATGCCCTGAAAACGGCAACTACGTCGAGGCATGGAAGCAGATGATTGAGCTGCAAAAGGCCGGCAAGGTCAAATCCATCGGCGTTTCCAACTTCGAGCTCGAGCACTTAGAGCAGCTGGAAACCCACACCTCTGTTACCCCGGTGGTCAACCAGGTTGAGCTGCACCCGTACCTACAGCGCTGGCGCGAATTGGACGCTTTCCGTGCACACGGCGTCAAGATTGAGGCGTGGGGCCCACTCGGCCAAGGCCAGACAGACCTTTTCGAGATTGATGAGGTTACCGAGCCTGCCAAGAAATATGGGGTCTCCCCTGCGCAGGTCATCATCCGCTGGCACCTGCAAAATGACGTCATCTTGTTCCCGAAGTCCGCGAACCCAGAGCGTATTGCGGAAAACTTCGACGTCTTTGGCTTTGAGCTAACCGAGGATGAGATGGCTGCCATCACGGATCTGGATCTTGGTGAGGAAGGCCGCGGCGGCCCGCACCCGAACGAGTTCAACGCTAGCTAAGCAGCGCGAGTCAGCTTAGCTAGGCATCTAAAAAGCGCCTTCATCTCCCCTTGTCCCCCCACATCGAGTGGGCGGGCGAAGAGAAGGGAAGGCGCTTTTAGCAGTTTTGGTACTTTAAGGCTCCTAGAAGACTCTAAGCCTCAGACAGCTCCGGGGGAATCTCAGTGCGCTCGTACTCAGCCAGGATGTCGATGCGGCGCTGGTGGCGATCAGCTGCGGACCACTCCTGCTCGAGGAAGGCATCCACGATGGCCAGCGCTTCTTCTTCAGAGTGCATGCGGCCGCCGATACCGATCAGCTGAGCGTTGTTGTGCTCGCGAGCCAAGCGGGCGGTTTCTGGGGACCAGGCCAGCGCGCAACGCGCGCCCTTTACCTTGTTGGCTGCAATCTGCTCACCGTTGCCGGAACCACCGAGCACGATACCCAAGGAACCGGGATCGTTAACGGTACGCAGTGCCGCCTCAATGCAAAAAGCTGGGTAATCATCCTCAGCGTCGTAAACGTGTGCGCCACAATCGATGACGTCGTGGCCCTGCTTCTTCAGGTGTTCAACGATGACGTTCTTCATCTCGAACCCTGCGTGGTCTGCTCCTAAATAAACGCGCATGCCCCAAATCCTACAGCTTTGCCCAATCTGGCGTTGCTATGATCGGCGTTCCCCGTATTCATCCCCCGTATTAACGCTGAATCCCTCACAGCATGGCTCGCAACGTCTTAGAAAGGAGACTGGAAATGAACGAACGTTTTGGTGCACGGCTGTGCCTCGGCCTCTTTGTGGCCAGCCTGCTGTTGCTGCCAATCTTTCCGCTCTTCCTGCCTCCTTTCGTCGGACCCGTCGTCGGCACTGCTTTCGTCACGCTCGCGCACATCATCCTGGGCCTTTTCTATTATTTCCGGCCAACACGAGACCTGCGAGTAGGCCTTTGCGCACTCCTCGGCGCGGCTTCCTGGGCCACCTGCGTGTGGTGCTACTGGGAGGAATACAGCGCACAGATGTCGCTGCCCAACATCAATATCGCGGGCCTTATCGCACCAATTGCAACGCTGCTCACGATTCTTTTCCTCTCCTCGGATAGCCTCAAGTTCGGCTCCACATCCCGCAGCGGGAAGCGATATTTTGCCGTCGGAGTTGCCTTCACGGTGTTGGTCTTGGTCGAGGTGCTGTGGACCTTCCTGTTCCAAGAACAACTTGCAGAACCGGCCATGTCGCCTGATATGGCCTCCTTGGTAACGGTCATCATCCTGCGCGCCGCACCAGTCATTCTCACCGTGGTTACCTGGGCCATCGCGCTTTCCACCCAAGACAAAAAGCCCCGGCGCCTGCTGATTGGCGCCGGAGCTTTGGCCCTGCTGAGCTTTTTCATCCCGTTTGTCACGGCATTTTCAGCAGTATTTGCTTTCGCGGCATGGGCTAACACCCGCGTCAAGCATTAAGTTCGGGGTGCTAGCCCAAGTTACTTCTGGCTCACCTGCGGCATTTCGGTGCGGGTGCGCTTTAGTTCAAAAAAGTATGGGTACTGCGCAAGGCGGACGGAAGCATCAAAGATTTCGCCGGCTTCCTCACCTTCTGGCACGCGGGTGATTACCGGGCCGAAGAATGCGGTATCGCCGAGCTTGACCACTGGGGTTCCTACTTCATCGCCGACCTCGTTGATGGCGGCATTGTGGAACTCGCGCAGCTTATCGTCAACGTCCTCTGTGTTTGCCACCTCGGCGTAATCTGCCGGCAAGCCGACCTCTTCCAGCGCCTGCGCAATGATTTCATCATAAGCGCCGAAGCCTTTCTTGCCGCCCTGCTCCTGGCCGTGGATGAAATTGCCCATCGCGGTGTAATAGGCATCGACCTTTTCAGGGGCCGCGACGGCGATCTTCGTGGCGACGCGGGCCGGGCCCCAATTTGCCTTCATCATTTCCATGTAATCCGGGTCCAAATCGCGGCCGTCGTTAAGCACGGAAAGCGACATTGGCACGAAGGTGACCTCGATATCGCGGACCTTTTCTACTTCCTTGATCCAACGGGAGGTGGCCCAAGCAAACGGGCAGCTGCAATCGAACCAAAACTTCACAGACTCAGCCATGTGGACTCCTTTTATACAAATTCATTGCTAACTGGCCCTTCCCACCCTACGGGCACGACTAGGGTGGATGCAGAAACTCAATTGCTACAAGGAGGAGTAATTAGCCTATGACCTCGATTAACCTCACTCGCGAAGAGGCCACGCGCCGCTCACAGATGATCGACGTTTCCCACTACGACGTCCACCTAGACCTTGTTGGTTCCAAAGTTAATTCCGAAACGCATTTCATCTCCACGACTACCGTGACCTTCCGCGCCAAGCAGGCTGGCTCCACGTTCATCGATCTGCGCGGCGAGGAACTGCTAGAGGTTCGCTTGAACGGCGCTCCCCTGCCCGCCAAGGCTTATGAGGCCGAGTACGGAATCCCGCTGTCCGGGCTGCAGGTAGCAGATTATGAGCTCAAGGTTGTAGCCAAGATTCCTTATTCTCACACCGGTGAGGGCCTGCACCGCTTCGTCGATCCAGCAGACAGCAAGGTTTACCTCTACACCCAGTTTGAAACTGCCGATGCCAAGCGCGTCTTCGCTTGCTTCGACCAGCCAAACATGAAGGCCACTTATTCGCTGGCTTTCGACGCCCCGGCAGACTGGACAATCATCACCAATGGCCCCACCACCGTCGCGCCAATCGAGGGCAAGGCTGATGCCCAAACCTGGTCCACGGAGATTGATTACCCGCTTTCTACCTACCTGATTGCCCTGTGCGCCGGCCCCTACTTCGAGGTCACCGATACCTGGAACGGCGAACTGACTGAGCACCCAGAAGGCAATGCCGCTGAGAAGGTTTCCGTCCCGCTGGGGGTCTACTGCCGCGCCTCCCTAGCAGAGCACCTCGACGCAGAGCGCATCCTTACTGAAACCAAGCAGGGCTTCGACTTCTACCACCGTAACTTCGGCTTTGCTTATCCCTTTGGCAAGTATGACCAGATCTTCGTGCCGGAGTTCAACGCCGGCGCTATGGAGAACGCTGGCTGCGTGACCATCCGCGACGAGTACGTCTTTAGCTCCAAGGCCACCCACTACAAGTACGAGCGCCGCGCTGACACCATTCTCCACGAGCTGGCGCATATGTGGTTTGGTGACTTGGTCACCATGGAATGGTGGGATGACCTGTGGCTCAACGAGTCCTTCGCCACCTGGTCCGCCGCCATCTCCCAGGCTGAGGAAACCCAGTACGACACCGCATGGGTCACCTTCGCCAACGTGGAAAAGTCCTGGGCTTATCAGCAGGATCAGCTGCCCACCACGCACCCGATTTCCACCGATGCCTCCGACATCGAGACCGTGGAGCAGAACTTCGACGGCATCACCTACGCTAAGGGCGCTTCCGTGCTCAAGCAGCTGCAGGCCTATGTGGGCCGCGAAAACTTCTTTGCCGGCGTGCGCCGCCATTTCAAGGCGCATGCTTTCTCTAATGCCACCTTCGACGATCTACTCGCTTCACTCGCCGAGTCCAGTGGCCGCGACTTAAGCTTCTGGGCTAAGCAGTGGCTCAAGACCACCGGCATCAACACGTTTGCAGTTGAGCTAGACACTGACGACGCCGGGGTCATCACCACCGCACAGCTGGTCCAGCGTGGCGAGACGCTGCGCACCCACCGCGCAGGCGTGGGCATCTACAACTTGGTAGACGGCAAGGCCGTTCGCACCGATCGCATCGAGATGGATATCGACGGCGAGTCCACCGATATTCCGCAGCTTGTAGGCCGCAAGGAACAAGACATTGACTTCCTGCTGCCAAACGACGATGATCTGACTTACGCGCTCATCGAGCTGGATTCCAAGTCGCTGGAATTCATGGTCGAAAACATCGACAAGTTCGCCGACCCAATGGCGCGCACTCTGTGCTGGTCCGCAGCATGGGAGATGACCCGCGGCGGCACCATGCGCGCCCGCGACTTCGTGGCGCTCGTAGCGCGCGGCGCGGCGGCAGAGACCGAGCTGGCGGTGCTCGAGCGCATCGTGCAGCAGGCGGCTTCGGCGCAATCCAACTACGCGGACCCAGCGTGGGCCAAGGAGTCGACGCTGCTTGCCGACGCCCTGCTCGCCGGCACGCAGGACGAAGACCCAGAGCGTTCCATCGTCTTCGCGCAGGCGCTGGCCAAGATTCGCCTGACCGAAGGCACCCGCGCCTTCCTGCAGGATGTTCTGGACTCCTCCGATGACGAGGGCCTGCGTTGGTACGCAATCGCAGCGCTGGCTGCCGACGGCGCGCTTGACAATGTCCCGGCTGCCATCGATGCGCAGTTGGCGCGCGATAACTCCGCGACCGGCCACCAAGCCGCAGTGCGTGCGCGCGCCGCGGTCAACACCGCGGAGAACAAGCGCGCGGTGTGGGAAGAAATTGTCGAGGGCAAGCTGACCAACCGCGAGCTGACTTCGAAGCTAGAGGGCCTTACCTACCCCGGCGCTGACGAGCTGTTGCCGACTTCCGAGTTCTTCGATGTGGCAGAAAAGATTTGGGCTTCCCAGTCCACCGAGATCGGACTGACCTCCGTGACTGGTCTGTTCCCTTCCTGGGCTATCTCGCAGCAGAGCTTGGATGAGGCTGATGCCTTCCTGCAGCGCGACCTAGCCGGCGGCCTGCGCCGTGCGGTTACCGAGCAGCGCGACCGTATGGCTCGTGCGCTGCGCAATCGTGCGGTAGATGCGCAGGAAGTATAAGAGGCACGCTAATTAGTCGAGGTGAGGGACCTGTCCGGGTGATGGGTCCTCGCCGACGATAACCTCCACGTTGGCGATATCGGAGCGCAAAGTTTCCTCACTTATCGCCATAACGGCGCCATCGGACTGCTTGATGACGCGGCTAAAGCGCAGCAATGGGTGCGAACGGCCCACGCCGAGCAGTTTTTGCTCCTCTGCTCGGGCGGTAGCGGCCACGATGCTCTCGCGCTTGTGCGCCATTTTTAGACCACAGCTTTCTAAGGTCTCCAGCAAAGGCTGGTGGAGATCGCGCTCATCAAGGTCCGGAACCAACTGCACAGGGATGGTGTACTTCGAGACGCTGATCGGGGCGTCATCCACGTAGTGCACGCCCTTGAGTTCCCACACGAGCGTGCCCTCTTCTACTCCGAAAGTCGCCGCCATATGGGAGAGCACTTCTGCCTTGTGCAACGCTACTACTTCAACGCGCGTCAGGAATCCACGATCCCGCAGCTGCAGCAGAATGCCTTCATGGCTAGTCAGGTTAAGTGTGGGCGGGATGGCGCGCACAAAGGTGCCACCGGTGCGGCCGCGTTTGCGATCAATTAAGCCCTCAATCTGCAAGATGTCCAACGCGTGGCGCACGGTCA
This sequence comes from Corynebacterium sp. HMSC036D03, assembly GCF_001836185.1. NCBI lineage: Bacteria > Bacillati > Actinomycetota > Actinomycetes > Mycobacteriales > Corynebacteriaceae > Corynebacterium > Corynebacterium sp. HMSC036D03. The sequence continues at coordinate 53,052 of NZ_KV827708.1, read as the reverse complement.
TGCGGGCAACGTTGTATTCCTGGACCAGTTCGCGTTCAGTGGGGAAACGCTCGCCTGGCTTGAGTTGCTGGGTTTCGATCTTGCAGCGCAGCGAATCCGCGATCACCAAATAGGCAGGGCGGCGGCTTGAAGTAGTCACAATTTCAGAAGTCTACAGCGCAGCCGAGCTTTCGCATCTCGAGCAGATGTGAATTAGGGCGAGGAAAGGCACCACCGTGGCGCACATCCCCCGCCCGAGCGTTAACTACAAATTTGCTTCGGTTTTAAACCAGTTTTCTAGCTAGTTCTTGCAACTATCCTTTGAGGTTCTTGCGTTGCGCAAGCTCCACGCGCGGGCGCACGCGGATCTCGGTGAGCTGGGTGGTAGAGCCTGCATCCACCGCAGCGCGGATTGCATTGGCCACCTCGACGGGCGCGATGACGTGCGCTGGGTCGTAGTCCTGCAGGCCCTGCAGCATTGGGGTATCGGTAGGGCCTGGGGCCACGGTGGAAACGCGGATACCGAGCTCGGAAAGGCGCAGGCCGTCGGCAAGCGCGTAAAGCGCATGCTTGGTCGCGGCATAGATGACATTGTCGCCGTAGCTGTGGATACCGGCACCAGAGTTGATGAAGACCACGAGGCCTTCCCCATCAGCCGCGCGCAACTGCGGCAGCAGGCGGCGGCTTAGTTCAGCGGGAACGTGGACGTTTAAGTCCATCTGTGCCTGCCAGTCCTGCGGGCGTGCGGACTCGACGGAGTGCTTATCGGCGCGAGCTGCCGCGTGTACCAGAACGTCGACGCGGTCGAGGGCCTGCAGCGGCTCTGGCAGCGCGGTTTCGGGGTCAAGAAGCTCCAGCAAGTCGAGCGCTACCGGGGTGATGTTCGCGGCTTCCGGCAGCTCCTCGGCGCGGCGGCCCAGCGCATAGACGTGATGGTCGCGCGCGAGGTCCTCAATGATCTCGCGGCCCATGCCGCCGGTAGCGCCGGTTACTACTGCGATCTTGGTATTTGCCATGATTTACTCGCCTTCCTAACTATGTTTGCGCTTATTTAGGTTTCCCGATTCTAGCGATAACGCTTCGGCACATCCGGCGCGCCGAGGGTAAGCATGAGGCGGTTGGCCCAGTTGAAGAAGGACGCAGAGTTGATGAGGTCAATGATTGCCAGGTCATCGAAGCCCACGCTGCGCAGCTTGGCCACGCATCCGGAGTTGAAGCTGAAGGGCGAACGCGTCAGCTCACGCGCGGCGTCGCGAATCACGCCCCATGCATCGCTTCCCAAATCGGCGTCGAGGCCTTCGAAAAGCAGCCTATCGATGGCCGCGGCATCGCCGCCCTCATCCTTGGAACGCTGCTGGTGCACCGAGGCGCAGAACTCGCAGCCGTTGAATCGGGAAACCACGGTGGCGGCCAGCTCGCGCTCGGCACGGCCCAAGCCGCCGTCGGTGTTGTAGAAGATATCCAAGTCCGTGAGCGTACGGGCCTTCAGCGCCGCAGCATCGCGGGCCAGCAGGCGGAAGTACTCGGAGTCGATGCGCTCCGGGCGGATGAGTGCATCGATCTGCTCTTGGGTGAACTCCTCCTTGGCCAACGGTGTAAGCCACGGCTTCCAGCCCAGCGAGTGGGCAACAAAGCCCTGCGGAGCGTGGGTCTCTGGGTTAAGCGTGTGCTCGTGCAGCTGCCAGCCTGGGTCGGAAGCGCCCTCAATACGGGTGGTCTCGGGGGCGGTGGATTCATCGCCGCCCAAGACCTTCAGCCCGTGGATGACGCGCAGCTGGAAGGAAAGGAATGCGATGAGCTGGGACAGGCTCACGATGTCATCCTCAGACCAACCGGCAGCCTGCAGGTGGCCGATGGCCTCGGCGGAAGCGTCCTTAGGGTGGAATGCCAAAAGATGTGCAAAATCGAAGGCCGCGGCCAAGCGCTCGTCTAGGCCGGCAATCTCACCGAAGGTGATAAAGCCTGCGCCCTCGCCCGAAATATCGGCCGGTGCGGCATAAGGACCAGAAGTAGTGCCGTGCTCAATGGCGGCCTGGACGGCGCCCTGCAGAGTCTCCGTGGCCTCATCAGCAAGCAGGTCCCCATAGAACTCGCCGGCGCTTTTAGCCTGGTAAATGCCGCTCAAGAAAGCCGCCACGGCATAGCGCTGCGCATAGCTAAAGGTGCCGGGCTCCTCTGGCTCCAGCAGGGCTTGGAAGGAAAGCTGCGCATTCGCCAAAGCATCGGGCCGGCGTGCGCGCAGCTGCACTAGCTCCGGGCTTGCCCCGGCTAGTTGGTTGATGATGTCTGCCATGAAACTTCCTTTCCTTGTTTTAAGGTTTTAGGCTCTTAAGGTTTTTAAGGCCTTACCCGCCGCGTAGGAGCGGCGGTGCTTACAGCCCTAGGTTTAAGTCCCCGGCGCGATAACGCTGGCCGGGGATGGCGTCGATTAGCGTGCGCGTGAACTCGGAGCGCGGGTTCGCAAATACCTCAGCGGTCCGGCCCGACTCTACCTGCTTGCCATGGGAGAGCACCGAGACCGTATCGGAGATCTGGTTGACCACGGCGAGGTCGTGGGAGATGAAGACATAGCTCAACTGCAGTTCATTTTGCAGCTGCGCCAGCAGGCGCAGGATCTGCGCCTGGACGGTCACGTCGAGGGCGGAGACTGCCTCGTCAAGCACCACCAACTCCGGTTCCACGATCATGGCGCGGGCAATGGCCACGCGCTGGCGCTGGCCGCCGGACAGCTCGCGCGGGCGGCGGTCATAGTGCTGTGGGTCGAGCGCGACGAGCTCCAGGAACTCCTGCGCGCGGGCCTTAGCCTTGGACTTGCTAGCGCCCGCGAGGTTGCGCAGCGGCTCAGCGATGGCGTTACCGATGCTCTGGCGTGGGTCCAGGGAGGAATACGGGTTCTGGTAAACGAGCTGGACGGACTTACGCGCCTCACGCAGCGCCTTGCCCTTCAGCTTGGTCAGCTCGGTGGTACTACCAGCTGCATCCAGCAGTTCGATAGAGCCCGAGGTCGGCGAATTGAACAAAGAAATGGAGCGTCCCGTGGTGGTTTTTCCGGAGCCAGACTCGCCCACCAGCGCGTGGGTGGTTCCTTTCGCCACGTCGAAACTCACGCCATCCAAAGCCACGAAGTCGCCGTAGCGCTGGGTGAGGTCGCGGACCTTGAGCACGGTTTCAGCAACGGGTTCCTTGCTGGCAGGCTGCGCCACGCGCGAAGAGTGCGGGGCCTCGGCTACAGAAAGCGACGGGGCGTCGGCAAGCAGGCGGCGTGAGTAGGCATGCTGCGGGTCGGTGAGCACGCGCGCGGCCTGCCCGGACTCGCGAACTTGGCCCTTTTCCATGACGACGATGCGGTTCGCGCGGTCACCTGCCACGGCGAGATCGTGGGTGATGAACAAGATGCCCACGCCGGTCTCCTGGCGCATTTCATCAAGCAGGTCCAAGATGACCTTCTGCACCGTCACGTCGAGTGCCGAAGTCGGCTCGTCGGCAATGATGAGTTCTGGCTCCAGTGCCACCGCCGCCGCGATGAGCACGCGCTGCTTCATGCCGCCGGAGAGTTCGTGCGGGTACTGGCTATAGCGGCGCGCAGGTTCGTCGATGCCCACTTTCTCCAGCAGCTTAATCGCGCGCTGCTGGCGGCTAGCGGCGCTGCCGATGCCGTGGATGGCCATGCCTTCCTCGATGGATGCACCAATGGTCTTGAGCGGATTCAGCGAGTTGTTGGGATCCTGCGGGATGAGCCCGATTGCGCGCCCGCGCAGCTTGCGCCACTGCGCATTGGTGTAATCGGTGACATTGGTGCCCTTGAAGGCGATCGTTCCGGCGTCGACCTGCGCGTTGGGCGCGAGTAGGCCGATGGCGGCCATGGCGGAGGTGGACTTGCCGGAGCCGGACTCACCCACGATGGCAGTGATCTCCCCTGGGTGGACTTCGAGGCTAACGCCCTGCACGGCTGGGACTTCGCCCGCGGCCGTGGTGTAGGAGACATTCAAGTCACGGATGGTAAGCAAAGGATTATTCTGTGCAGCCTTGTCTTTAACTGTCATTGTTTTTCTAAGCCTCCGCTCGGAAGTTCTGGGAAAGACGGTTGGCAGAGACCACTACGGCCACGATGGCCAGGCCCGGCAGGATGATGAGCCACCAAGCGGTGGCCATGAAATCGCGGCCTTCGGCGATGATGAGGCCCCACTCCGGGGTCGGGGCCGGAGCGCCGTAGCCCAAAAAGCCGAGGATGGAAAGCTGCAAGATTGCAGAACCAAACTGCAAAGTAGCCAGGGCGATGACCGGGGTCAGGGAGTTCGGCAAGATGTGGCGCGCCATGACCTGCATGGGGGTCGCGCCGGCGCCGTAGGCGGCCTCAATGTAGTCGGAGCCGGCCACGGACATCACCTGCGAGCGGGCCAGACGGGCGAAGGTGGCAATAGAGGTCGCACCCACCGCGACGGCGGCCTGCAGGGAACCAAACCCCAGCACGATGATGATGGACAGGGAAAGCAGGATGCCCGGGATGGAAAGTAACACGTCCACCACGCGCATGATGACCGCATCCACCCAGCCGCGCAGCGAGCCAGCCAGAAGGCCCAGTAGCGTGCCCACCATAAGGCCCACTGCCACGGCGATGAGCGCGCCAATGAGTGACTGACGCGCACCATAGACCACGCGGGCATACAGGTCGCGGCCTACCGCGTCGGTGCCGAACCAGTGCTCAGAGCTGGGGTGCAAAAGAGCGACGTCGGTGCCGGCATAAGGATCCGAGTTGGTGAAAAGGCCCGGCACCAAAGCCGCCAGGAAGGCCACCGCGAGGATCACCAGCGCGAGGATGGAGGCTGGGCTGGTCCACGGGTTGCGCTGTGCGCGCGAGACGTGGTGGCGGTTGCGGCGCAGCTGCGTGGGTTGCGCGTTTGTGTTATTCGAGGTTGGAACGCTCATGCGCGGGCTCTCTTCGCGGATTCGGTCGATCCTGCAGTAGCAGTAACGGGACGGCGCAGGCGCACGTCCAGCACTGGGTAGAGCAGATCCACCACGAGGTTGATGATGACGTAAGCGGTAGCCGCGATCAGAACCACGGCCAGCAGCACCGGCGTATCGCGGTTCGAGACCGCCTGGGCAGTCATATAGCCCAGGCCGTTGCGTCCGAAGACGGTCTCCGTCACCACGGCGCCGCCTACGAGCTCACCGAAGAGCAGGCCCGCCATAGTCAGTGCCGGAAGGAGGGAGTTGCGCAAGATGTTGCGCCAGAAGATCCACGACTCCGAGGCGCCGCGAGCGCGCACTGCCTGCACGAAAGGCATCGACTGAGTCTCGTCGATGGAGCGAATCAGCACCTGGATAAGTGGTGCGGCCATCGGCACCGACAGTGTCAAGGTCGGCAGGATAAGGCCCTCTACCCCGGAAGGCTCGATGATGCGCACCCAGCCCAGCTGGAAGGAAAAGACCTGGATGAGCAGGATGCCAATCCAGAAACCGGGCAGGGAGACCATGAAAGATGGCAGCCCGCGGAAGAAGGTCGCAATCGCGCCGAGGCCCGGCAAGGTAGCCAGGAAGGCCACGATGAGCGCCACGACGATGGCCAGGCCAATCGCGCACGCGGCGAGGATAAGGGTGTGCGGGAGGGCGTCGGCAATCAGCGTCGACACCGCCGCGCCCGTCTGCGTAGAGTTACCAAAATGGCCGGTGAAAAAGCCTGCGAGCCCGGTAAAGAACTGCACGAGCAGCGGCTTATCGACGCCCATTTCCTCCCGGATGGCGACAATCTCCGCCTCCGAAAGGCCCAGTGCTGGGTCGCCAAAGCGCGACATCACGGCGTCGGAAGGCAGCGCGGAAAGCAGGAAGAAGGCCACCGTGTATGTCACGAGCAGCACCACGAGTGCCTGCCCGATGCGGGCAGCTAATTGTCGAGCAGTCATTTACTTCTCCTCCTGATTCAAGCTGACCTCGTAGAACCACGGGCGAGCCACCGACTCGGTGTGGAAACCGGAAACCTGCGGCGATACCGCGTAGACCTGCGGCTCCTCGAAAAAGGGAATGACGTAGGCCTGTTCGGTGAGGTAATCCTGCACCTCTTCGACAGCCTTCTTGCGGTCTTCAGACTTGGGGCTGGAGGTCACCTTATCCAGCAGCTTTTCCAGCTTCGCGTCGATTGGCTTGCCGTCCTCGTCCTGGTTAAGCAGGGCGTCGCGGTTGTTCACCGAGTACATGGAGGAAATAACGTCATAGTCCGCGCGGCCGACCATGATGTGGTAGAGCTGCACCTTGTCGATGGACTTCGCATCTGCGTTCTGAGTTGCCTGGTCGCCAGGGTTAATCTCGATGGCGATGCCCAGTTTGCCCAGCTGATCTTGGACCATCGTCATGACTTCCTTGGAACGCGGCTGCGGCAGCGCGGTATTCGAGCGCAGCACCAGGCGCTTGCCGTCCTTGACGCGGATGCCATCGGGGCCGGGCTTCCATCCGGCTTCGTCAAGCAGGCGCTTCGATTCCTCCGGATCGAAGGTATAGGCCGCCGACTGATCCTTGAAACCCAAGCCGGTCTCGGCCACGGAAGACTTGGCCAGCGGGTAGGACTCGGAGAAGAGCACGCGGATAATTTCCTCGCGGTCGATGCCGTGAATGATGGCCTCGCGCACGCGCTTATCGCGCAGAAATCGGTGATTGAAGCGGAAGCCCAGCTGGTTGTTAATCGCATTGGTGCCGCGGGAGAAGATTTCTACACCCTTGTCTTCCAATAACGGCTCCTGCGGGGCAGAGATCTGGCGGGCGATGTCTGCCTGACCGGAGATGATGGCGCCCGTGCGCACGGATTCTTCGGCTGCCAGGATGTAATGCACGCCGTCGATGTCGGCGCGGCCCTGGTGCTCTACGGCCGGTGGCGCCCAGTCATAGTCCTCGCGGGTCTTAAGCACGAGGTCGGTGCCGATCTTCTCCTCGTCGACCACGAATGGCCCGGAACCCACGAACTTCTTTGCATTACCGGGGCCAAAGCCCTCGTTGTCCAGCTGCAGAGAGCTATCCGCGAGCAGGCCTGCATTATAGGAGGAAGTAGCCTGCAAAAAGCCCGGCGAAGGCTCGGAGAAGTAGAACTTCACAGTGTCTTCGTCGACTACTTCGCCGCGCTCATAATTGGCAATCTGCTCCGAGGCCGTCAGGGTACGCTCAGTATCGCCCAAGCCATAAAGATCGAAGTTGCGCACCACGTTTTCCGCGGTCAGCGGGCTGCCGTCGGAGTAAGTCACATCCGTGCGGATGTTAAATGTGTACTCGGTGGCGTCCTCGTTGACCTTCGGCATCTCCGTGGCTATCCATGGAGAAAGCTCGAAGGTCTCCGGGTCCTGGTACAGCAGACGGTCGGTGAGCTGATTGACCACGCCACCGTTGGGATAAAAGCCGGCCGCTGGCGGATACAGCGTGCGGAAGAACTGCGGTTCGAGATAGGTCAGGACGTTGTCTTCATCTCCAGAACCCGCGCCGGTCGATGTCGCGCATCCTGTGAGAAGTGCCGCGGCACCCACCACGCTGGCGATGGTGCGAATCAGTTTCACTTTCTAAAGCCTTCGAGTTTTAAAGAGGTTGCTATTGGCCATGTAAATTAACACAACATAGACATGTTAGTATTAATTCCATAGACAGTACGGTCTAGAAAAATTCTCAAAACGGCGAGCCTACAAGCTCGCCTCAAAGGATGAATTAAATGATTTCGCCAGATTCAACCCCCTCCATCGCCATCGTTGGCATGGGGCCTCGCGGCATCTCCGTGATAGAGCGGTTGGCCGCGCACCTCAATGCCCGCAGCGACTCTCCCGCCCTCGCGCTGCATCTCATCGACGACGCCCAGTTCGGCGCCGGCCGCATCTGGGACACCGAACAAACCCAGACGCTGTGCATGAATACCCTCGCCGGTGCCGTCACACTGTTCACCGAGCCTGGCTCCACCATGAGCGCCCCGGTTCTCGAGGGCCCCATTCAGTACGAGTGGATTCAGCTACTACGCGGCGAGCGCGAGGGCATCTCTCCAGAAAAGCAGGCGCTTTTCGACGCCCACCCCGTCACCATCGACGAGTCTTTCCGCACCGAAATTGAGTCCAGCCGCCCCGAGTCCAACCCTTCCCGCGCGCTCTATGGCGCTTATCTGCGCTGGGCTTTTGAGGTGGCATTGGCACAGTTGCCAGATACTGTCACCGTCTCAAATCACCCCTCCCGCGCGGTTGCTGTGCGCGAAGAAGGCACGCAGGACGTCATCGAGCTTGCCGACGGCTCTAGCGTCACCGCCGATTCCACCGTGCTGGCTTATGGCTGGCAGGTGCCGGGCCTTAACGACTCTGAGCAGCACCTTGCTGAGGCCACCGCCGCCTCCGACTCGCTTCACTGGGTACGCCCTAATAACCCGGTGGAACAGGACATTGCCGAAATCCCTGCCAGCCAAGACGTCTTGGTGCGCGGACTGGGCATGGGTTTCTTCGACATCATGGCGCTGCTGACCATCGACCGCGGCGGTGTCTTCCACGAAGACGCGTCCACTCGCTCCGGCCTGCGCTATGAGCCTTCCGGCAACGAGCCGCACCTCATCTCCTCCTCGGGCCGCGGCTACCCCTATATTCCCAAGTCTGACTATCACTCACTCCCACCGCGCGCAAAACTTATGCGCTTCCGCGAACAACTCGCGAAGGTAGAAGGCGGCGAAATCGATTTCGGCCGCGACCTACTCCCCCACATCGCTCGCGATGCTTATGCCGAGTACTACGAGACACAGGCCCGCGTTAACTCTGCGGCACTGCAGGTTCCGCTGAAAGAGATCGTCGCGCGCCTCGATGCGGCGAAACTTAATTCCCAAAACATCGTCGGCATCTCCCAGGAGCTCAATGCGGCACTCAAGGATGTTTCTGCCGAGCCGCTCGATCTCTCCCACTGGGTCAATCCGTTGGATGCTTTCACGGGTTCCACCGCAGAAGAGCTCACCGCGTATATCGCGGACAGCTTGGCGGGCGATATCATCGCCGCCGATGCCGCTCAGGATTCCCCGCTGAAGTCTGCGCTGTGGGCGGTTGCCTCCGCCCGCAAGCCCTCTGCCATCGCAGGCTCTGAGGGCCGCCTGGACTGGGAGTCACGCACCAGCAATTACAAAGAGTTCATGGCCTTTGGCCAGATGGTCGGCTCCGGCCCACCCCTGTTCCGCGTCCGCCAGCTGCTCGCTCTCGTGGACGCTGGCGTGGTCTCCTTCTTGGGCGGCCGCCCCGCACTGAGCTGGGACGACGAATTCACGCTGACTTCCGGCCCACGCTCTGCTTCGAGCCCGTGGCTGATTGATGCGTGGATGCACTCTCCCGACGTGCGTCGCCCAGCCGACCCGCTAGCGGTATCGCTTAAGGACCGCGTTCGCCCCTTCCTAGACCATGGCAACCCCACCGGCTCCCCAGAGACCACGTGGGAGCGCAAGGTGGTTCGCCCCGACGGCAGCGTCGACCCGCGCCTGCACGTCATCGGCATCCCTACCTACTCGCAATGGCCGGATACCACCATCTCCCCGATGCCTGGTACCGACCCGCTGATGCTGCAGGAGACCGACCGCACCGCCGGCTCGCTGTTGGCGGCACTTCGCTAGCGCGCCCCCTGCGCCCTGTCTATCCTCACCATTTACTCAAATACCCAGGGCTGGAAACCAAGACCTCCAGTTCGACTTCGCGGCTGATGAAAAATCCAACGAGGCTATCTAGGAGGTCTGGGTGCCCAGCCCTGGGTATCTGTTCGAGTAAGGCCGCCGCCTCCCTAACCCAACGTGTCCAATGCCTGCTCGAAGTCCGCAATAAGATCGGCGATATCCTCGATGCCGACCGAGATGCGCACCAAGTCCGCCGGCGGAACCAGCTCGGAGCCCGCGGCCGAAACATGGGTCATGTTCTGCGGATGCTCAATCAGCGATTCCACGCCGCCCAGCGACTCCGCGAGTGAGACCAGCTTCGTGTTCAGGCAAATCTGCTTTGCGTGCTCCTCGCTATGGAAGCGCGCCGACATCATGCCGCCGAAGCCGCGCATTTGCCGTGCAGCCAATTCATGTCCCGGATGCGTCGGCAGCCCCGGATACAGCACCTGTTTTACTTCGGGCCGCGATTCCAAGTATTCGGCTACTGCCTGCGCGTTTTCACAGTGCCTATCCATCCGCAGCCCCAGCGTCTTAATGCCGCGGGCGGTGAGATATGCATCGAAGGGCGAAGACACCGCACCGACATTGCCTTGGAAATACAACAAGTGCTTGTCCATCTCTGCGGAATTTGTCACCACCGCGCCGCCCAACACATCGGAATGGCCGCCCAAATACTTGGTGGTGGAATGCACCACGTGGTCCGCGCCCAGTTCAAGCGGATTCTGCAGGTATGGAGTGGCAAAGGTATTATCCACGACCACTTGGGAGCCGCTCTTGCACGCGGCAACTGCGGCGATGTCAGTGATATTCAGCGCCGGGTTGGTTGGGGTTTCCAGCCAAATCAGCTTGGTGTTTTCGCGGATGGCCCCAGCAACCGCCGCGGCGTCGGATGTATCTACGATGTCAAGCTCACTGCCCCACTGCCCATAGTCGTTGTTGAGCAGGCGATACATTCCGCCATAAGCATCATTCCCCAAGATAGCGTGGTCACCCGGGCGCAAGATAATGCGCAACAGCGTATCGATGGCCGCCATGCCAGATGAAAAAGCCCGCGCATATTGCGCATTCTCTAATGCGGCAAGCGTTAACTCGAGCGAGCGCACCGTGGGGTTAGCCACGCGCCCGTATTCATAGCCGCCGCGCAACTGCGCCAAACCATCTTGTTGAAAGGTGGTCGAGGCATAAATCGGTACGTTGATGCTGCCCATGTGGCTATCGGGCTGGTAGCCAGCATGGATGGAGCGAGAGTGGAATCCAGAAGCACGCTTAACAGTCATGTCTGAAAATTGTAGACAAAGCTGTCCACTTTGCCCGCGGATTACTTCTTTAAATTCATTGCAGCACTTAACGCGACACTGAGCTGGAACTTTAGGAAACGCCGAGCCCGTGGGCCATGCCCAACGATTTCCCTTTTACGTACCATATTGTGGTTGCGCGTAGCAGATTTGGCTAGCCCATCGTTGCTAGCCCCGTCACTGCACGCCTCTCGCACACTTTCCCCAAATAGAAAGCACTATGAGTCCTAATTTCGCACCGCATCTGACGCTCGCCCAAAGCGAGACCACTCCACAAGAGGCAGTAGATAACCTCACCGGCTTGTGGGAAAACGAAACCACCCAGGCATGGCTCGTGGATAAGCCCATCCGCGTGGCTATCATCCTTCTCATCGCGCTCGTCGGCCACTGGTTGCTACGCCGCCTCATCACGAAGCTGGCAGATAACAGCATCAAAAACGGCCGCCTGAAGTCCCAGATTCGCCCACGCCGCAAAGCTGCAAAACAGGAAACCGCACTGTCCAAATCCCACGAGGCGCGCCGCGTTTCCCGCCTGCAGACTTTGGCTAGCGTGGGCCGTTCCGCCGCGGGCATTTTCATCTGGGTCTGGGCCGTGCTCGCAATCCTGGACGAGGTCGGCGTCAACGTTGCCCCACTCGTAGCCTCCGCAGGTGTGGTCGGTGTTGCCCTTGGTTTCGGCGCTCAGTCACTGGTCAAGGACTTCCTCTCCGGCATCTTCATGTTGTTGGAGGATCAGTACGGCATCGGCGACACCATCGATTTGGGCAACGGTGTCTTCGGCGACGTTGAGTCGATTTCCCTGCGCATCACTACCGTGCGCGATATCGACGGCGCCCTGTGGTACGTCCGCAATGGCGAGATCCTGCAGGTGGCTAACCACTCCGACCACTACTCCGTGGCCCGCGTGCAGGTTCCGGTCGCGCTTTCCAACGACCCGGATAAGGCCTTTGACGTCATCTCCAAGACGGTTGAAGAAGCCGCGCTTGACGACGCCATCCGCGACGACCTCCTAGACAAGCCCGACGTCAATGGAATTTCCAGCCTCGAGGTCGACCATATGTCCTTCCGCGTCGTGGTCAAGACCTTGCCAGGAAAGCAGTGGGGCGTGCAGCGCAAACTGCAGTCGAAGATTCTCAACGCGATGCATGCCAACGACATCGATACCCCATACCCACAGGGCGTGGCCTTCTTTGACATGGACGAGGCTCCAGACGCACAGGTAGAAAGCCTCAGCCCTTCGACCCCAGGAAACGAGCCTTAAATCATGCCGTCTGAAAAGCAGCCAGCCAGCGTTTATGAGGCAATCGGCGGCATGGAGACCTTCGAAAAGTTGGTCCACGGTTTCTATGCCCAAGTCCGCAACGATGACGTCATCGGCCCGATGTACCCCGATGCCGATTGGGAGGGCGCTGAGGAGCGCCTCAAATGGTTCTTGGTTCAATACTGGGGCGGCCCGCAGCTTTTCAGCGAAAACCGCGGGCATCCGCGCCTGCGCATGCGCCATGCCCCGTATCCCGTGGACCAGAAAGCCCATGATCGCTGGTTAGAGCTCATGGGCAATTCCCTGGCGGAGATTGATGAGCAGACGATTCCGCCGGCCTATCGCCACATGATTTGGGATCACATGCAGCGCGTGGCGCAGATGCTCATCAATCGCTAGGGTTTAATCCTCCCAATTAAAGGCCCGACGCACCGGCTCAGAAATGAGCTTGCCGTCGCGGGTCATCACACCGCCGGACAAGCCTGGGAAGCGCTCGATGGCACCATCGACACCCTGCGCTGCGACTGCGCGAATATACGGCAGAGTTGCCGAGTTCAGCGCCCGCGCAGAGGTGTTGGCCACCGCGCCCGGCATGTTGGCCACGCAGTAGAACAAAGTGTCGTGAACCTTGAAAGTCGGCTCATCGTGCGAAGTCTTGCGCGAGTTCTCGAAGCAGCCACCTTGGTCAATCGCGACGTCGACAAGCACAGCTCCCGGCTTCATCTTCTTGACTGTTTCCTCGCGCACCAACTTCGGCGCAGCGGCGCCTGGCACAAGGACAGCGCCGATGACGAGATCGGCTTCTAAGAGCTCCGCCTCCAGGGTGGCTGGGTCAGAAATGAGCGTGCGGACGGTGCCCTGGTACTGCTCGTCAAAGCGCTGCAACACATGCGGATCCAGGTCCAGAACCGTCACCTCGGCGCGGAGGCCACGGGCCATCGCCACGGCCGAGGCACCGACCTGGCCACCGCCAATAACGACGACGCGGGCGGCCTGCGTGCCCGGAACACCCGACAACAGCACGCCGCGGCCGCCCTGCGTGGACAAGAGGTGATGCACGCCCTCCATCACCGCGAGACGTCCCGCCACCTGGGACATCGGAGTAAGAAGCGGCAAGGTGCCGTGGCGGTCGGTGACAGTCTCGTAGGCCACCGAAGTGGTCTTGGCTTCTACGAGGGCATCGGTAAGAGGCCGGTCCGCCGCCAGGTGCAGGTAGGTAAACACGATGAGGTCTGGGCGCAGGTAGCCATATTCGGAGGCCTGCGGCTCCTTGACCTTGACCACCATCTCCGCCTGCTCCCAAGTCTCTGCGGCGGTAGGCATGATGCGCGCACCGGCGTCCTCGTAATCGCTATCAGGGAAGGAAGCGCCCACGCCAGCGCCGGTTTCCACCAGCACCTCGTGCCCATCTTTTACGAGTGTTTGCACCGCAAGTGGGGTCAGAGCAACGCGGTTTTCGTTGTTCATAATTTCTTTAGGGACGCCAATGCGCATTCTAGAACTCCTTAAACAAGAAAATTTTGATGGATAAACTCCTCCCCAAAGAGTAACGCACAACACAAATGATTTCGAGTGTGATTTTTACCACGGAGCGGTGTTTTTGTAGCGAGTTAGAAGAGGGACAAGCGCGTCGAGCGATAAACGCTACCGAAGGGTGCGTCGACGCGTACCCACCGACCGAGGCCGGAGACACGCAGGTGGCGTGGGATATCCATGGGCGCAGCAAAACCGGGAATTAGGCCTAGGCTCGTGCAGGCAAAGATCATCCGCATGGGTATCTCAACCTCTTGCTCCGCACCACCGCTAACCGTGACCACGGTCTGGTTCAGCAAGCTGGCGGGCGGGCCCATTGGGCCAGAGAACTGGCGCGCTAACTGTTGGCCTTTATCCGAGAGCTCACGGACCACCTCGACGGGCAGGGTGTCGATAAGCTGAAAGCCCGTGGCTGGCGGCAGCGCACCGGGCCAAGAAGGATCGCGGGCTGGGCCTAAGTCCAGCGTCGCAGACTCAATCCCGGCGAGCACAAGCGCATCATGCAGGGTCTGCGCGGAAACCACTGCCCCATCGCGGGACACAACGGCCTCTATGCGGCGGGCGGCGACGACCTCGAACGGAGTGGTAACGAAAGCCTCGACGGTCTGGGCGTCGAATTGACGCAAGCGCACCACTGCCGAAGCATCCAACCCCACCGCACGTGCGAGAAGGGCCCGCAAACCAGGTCCACCACTTAATAATTCGAGTAATTCATGAACCATGGTCTGCGGGCCCTCCTAGACAAACTGCTCACGCATCGAGCCGGATTTGGCTCGCGCTATGCGTCCAGCTTAACCAAAGCATTCTCCGTGATGATTTTCTTTTCTTCCTCGGAGACGGGACGCGGCGCCTGCGTTACCTTATCGATGACCACCTGGGTGCAGGTGACCACGCAAGTTACGTTGCCAGCACCGTCTTTGATTTCCTGCCGGGTGGTAAACGAGGTATTGCCTAGGCGTACTACAGCAGTCTCTACGGTGACGGTGGAATTCTTTCCATCCCACTTCAGCGGGCGAACATAGTCGACGTCGAGATGACGCACGAACGCAATGAGTTCCAAACCCTGCTTGTAGAAATGGTCCATGGCAAATGCCAGGCGGGCCTCCTGCGCCAACTCGATATAGTTGGCGTTCATCATGTGGCCGTACATGTCGAAGTCCGACCACCGTACGCCTACAGAATGGGCGTGCACCTTTTCAGAAGACATTGATTCCTTTTACTAGCTAGTAGTCACTCTTATCGGGTCAGCTTGCGGTGGGTAACACGGCTCGGGCGAGCAGCGTCTTCACCGAGGCGCTCGATCTTGTTCTTTTCATAGTCACCGAAGTTGCCCTCGAACCAGAACCACTGGCCTTCTGCAACGTTGCCCTCCCACGCGAGGATGTGGGTACAGGTGCGGTCCAGGAACCAGCGGTCGTGGGAAATGACCACTGCACAGCCCGGGAACTTCTCTAGAGCGTTTTCCAGGGAGCCCAGGGTCTCGACGTCCAGGTCGTTGGTTGGCTCGTCGAGGAGGATCAGGTTACCGCCCTCTTTTAGGGTCAGCGCCAGGTTCAGGCGGTTGCGCTCACCACCGGAGAGCACCTTGGAAGGCTTCTGTTGGTCCGGGCCCTTGAAGCCGAATGCGGACAGGTATGCACGAGAAGGCATTTCGTTCTGGCCGACGTGGATGTAATCCAATCCGTCAGAAACGACCTCCCAGACGGTTGCCTCTGGGTCAATGTTCTCGCGGCCCTGGTCAACGTAGGACAGTTTGACGGTCTCGCCAACCTCGACGGTGCCCTCGTCCGGCTGCTCCAGGCCAACGATGGTCTTGAACAGGGTGGACTTACCGACGCCGTTCGGGCCGATGACGCCCACGATGCCGTTACGAGGCAGGGTGAAGGAGAGATCCTTGATCAGGGTGCGACCATCGAAGCCCTTGACCAGGTTCTTGACCTCAACGACCTTGTTGCCCAGGCGTGGAGGGGTAGGAATCTGGATTTCTTCGAAGTCGAGCTTGCGGTACTGCTCAGCCTCAGCAGCCATCTCCTCGTAGCGCTGGAGACGAGCCTTGTTCTTTGCCTGACGTGCCTTTGCGCCGGAACGAACCCAGGCGAGCTCTTCCTTCAGGCGCTTCTGCAGCTTCTTGTCCTTGGCGCCAGCAACCTCGAGACGCTCTGCCTTTTTCTCCAGGTAGGTGGAGTAGTTGCCCTCGTATGGATAGAGCTTGCCGCGGTCAACCTCACAGATCCAACCCGCGACGTGGTCGAGGAAGTAACGGTCGTGAGTAACGGCCAGAACGGCGCCCGGGTAGTCAGCAAGGTGCTTTTCCAGCCACTCCACGGACTCGGCGTCCAGGTGGTTGGTTGGCTCGTCGAGCAGCAACAGGTCAGGCTCTGAAAGCAGCAGCTTCGCCAGCGCAACGCGGCGACGCTCACCACCAGAAAGGTTGTTTACCGGGGCGTCAGAAGGCGGGCAGCGCAGTGCTTCCATCGCCTGCTCGATCTTGGAGTCGACCTCCCAGGCGTCGGCAGCGTCCAGCTCCTCCTGCAGCTTGCCCATTTCTTCCATGAGCTCGTCGGTGTAGTTGGTAGCCATCTCTTCCGCGATGGCCTCGAAGCGCTGCTTCTTCTCGAAGATGTCACCGAGGCCCTCTTCCACGTTGCCGCGGACGGTCTTTTCCTCGTTGAGCGGTGGCTCCTGCAAGAGGATGCCCACGGTCTTGCCCGGGTCGATGAATGCTTCACCATTGGAAGGCTGATCAATGCCGGCCATAATCTTCAGAATGGAGGACTTACCTGCACCATTCGGGCCGACGACGCCAATCTTGGCGCCTGGGTAGAAGGCCATCGTTACATTGTCGAGAATGAGCTTCTCGCCGACTGCCTTACGCACGTTTTTCATCGTGTAGATGAATTCGCCCATGTTTCACCCTTTGCTTGAACTTGGGAATGGTTTATAACACAACAAAGAGTACATGACATGGATGTACCTAGCGCCTCGGGCTGAGATTAACGTGGGATTTCAATCCCCCGCTTTGCACCTCCCCGAGGCGCCCAGGTCGCAGGCACCCACGAGGCGGTGTTAGCTGCCTACCGATTGTTCGGCGGGCGCCTCGGCCTCCTCGAGTGCCTCCTCGGCTGCATTCGCCTTACTATGCGCAGCTTGACGGCGGTCGGCTGCGGTGTCGTGCTTATCGTCATGGTCTTGGGCGCGGGCACCTGCGGCCATCGACGCCGTCCTGTCCACATCGACTTCCGGCATCGTCTCGCCCGAAGCAGGTGCCTCCAATCCGTCGGTTTCATAGACGCGCTCGAGCTTGCGGGAGGAGATAACGTAGCGGTTTAGGTCTAGGCCGACATAGAAAGCCTTGATAAAGGTGCGGAACTTATTCTGGCCATCGGGCGCCAGCCAGGAATCGGAGCAGACCGAGCCGACCACGATGACCGGCATTCCGCGGTGCAATGACTTCTTAACGTTGATCGCGAACTGACCCCACAGCTCCACGTCGATGTAGATGAGGTCGGTATCGCGCCACTCGCGGACTCCGTTGTCCGCGTTATCCACCGGGATGCGGCGGGAGGATGCCACGCGCAGGCGCGCCTTGTACATGTCGGTGTTGACTTTGATGAGCTCGGGTTCGTGCGTGAGATGGCCGGTGATGGTGATTGGTAGCTGAGACATGTGCTTTAGAAAATCCTTTGCTGAGCTAGCGAAACTTGTGAGTGCAGGTCTTCCTGCCTCGCGGTGTTTTAAGAAGGTCGTGTAAATACCTTCCTTGCTCGAATCATCGCTAGCGCCCTAGCACTGCCACAAGGGCCGATTTTCCTAGCTGTGGATAACTTATTGGAAGCGTCAACAAAAGTTAATCCCCTGCCCGAAACGGCAGGGGATCTATCCACAAAAAGAACTTCGCTCAGAAAAATAACCGGCTCTACTGCAACGATTACTGCTGCCGGAATCCAGTGGCGTCGCCCTCACTCATGCGGCGCAACATTTCGTTGTAATCCTCCAACTCCGCATCGCCGTCGACCTCTGCCTTTGCATCGTGGCGGCGAGCGGTAGCACGGTCATCGCGCAGCCAGTCCAAAAAGAGTTTGCCAAAGACGATGACCAACGGGAACTGGCCAAAGCCCCACGCGATGCCGCCGCCCACGCGCTGATCCTGCAGCAAGTCCGGGTGCCACGGCAGCCCCAGCGACTCATAAAACTCCACGCCGAGCACGCTCTGCAGCTGCATCAAGTAGACGCCGGCGAAAAGGTGCAGCGGCATCGAGAAGAACAACACCAGAAGGCGCAGGTTAGTCGGCGCGCGGAACGGCAACGGATCCGGGCCGATAACCTCCCAGTAATAGATATAGCCCGAGGCCAAGAAGACCCAGTTCATGATTACGTGGCCGGCATGCTCAGAAACCGCGAACTGATACAGCTCCGGATAAAGGTAGAGCACGTACAAAAAGGTCAGGAACTGAATCAGATTGACCGCCGGATGGGTAAGAAACTTCAAAAGCTTCGACTTAGTTACCGCCACCGCCAGGTCATGGACAGTGGGACGCCCCGGCGCGCCGGGCTCAAAGGCCTCCATCACCAAGGTCAGCGGTGCGCCGAGCACGAGGAAGAGCGGAACCGCCATGGAAAGGAGCATATGCCCCAGCATGTGCATGGAATAAAGCGCCGGGATATAAAGGCCGATGCCCGAGCTCATGATGAAGGTCAAGCCTAAGGCGCCCAGCATAAACCAGGTGGTTCGGACCCGCGACCAGTTAAGGCCGCGGCGGCGCAAGCGCAGCAGCGCGTAACCATAAGCGGCAGCAAGCACGAGCCCCAAAGTGCCAAACATGAGGTCGTAGCGGTACATGGTCCAGACATTGGTCACCGTCGGGGCGTCGAGAAGCTCGTAGCCCAAGAGCACCTGCATGTTGTTCAGGTTCGGATCGCGCGGCGGCGGGGGTGGCGTGCGGCCCATGGAAATAGCCACGCCCACGGTGGCGGCCATCACGAGGATCTCCACGAATGCGACGCGGCGGAAAAGCAGCGGACGGCTTTCCAGCTGCGGCATGGTGATCTGGCGATGCGCTAGTCCAAAGACGGCAAGCAGGACAGTAAGTACCGCCTTGGCGACGATGATGAGGCCATAGCGGGTGCTAAACAGGTCTGCTAGCTCAACGCGGATGAGCGCATTAATCACGCCAGAGGCGGCCATAGCCACGATGGAGATGAAAGCAACCACCGAGTAGCGGCGCACGGCCGTAGGCATGCCTGGCCCCAGACGGCGACTATGAGCTATAAGCCCCAGCAATCCGCCCACCCAAAGCACCATGAAGAAGAGGTGGAAAAGCAGGGAGTTCGTGCCGTAATCATGGTCGCCGCCGGAAGCAGAGTGACCTTCCATGCCGAGGGGCACAATCTGCATGAGTGCGAAGAAAAACGCAATGGGCTGCAGGGACCATGTCTTCGAAACCAGGCCCAGCACGCCGGCAACAACCGCGAGGGCGGCTGTGACCAACCAGGCCTGGGAGGTGGAAATGCTATCCATCGCCATGCTCATCAGCTGCGGGTTGAGGACTTTGAGGAAAGGCGTGCCCGTCAGATCGGACATAACCAGCGGCACTTCCAGCAGAGATACCACTGCCACGCCAAAAGCCGCCAGGGCGCCGGTGCGGGCGGTGATGTGTCCATCGACGCTTAAGCGCGACTCAATGAGACGATCATTGTCTTTCTTAGGAATTTGCGGCGCAACGAGAAACGCTGAAACCATGTACGAGCCCACCGACAGCGCCATTAAAATCCAGGCGACGCCGCGGAAAAATGGCAGGCCAAATGTGGTCAAACGCCCCGGATCGGGAATGCCCAATGCCGCGAGCGACTCCGCCAGAAAGAACAGGGAAATAACGCCAGCAACCAGCCCAGCAACGATAAGAGCCGCGAGATAGACCGTTGTAGCACCTTTGGCGACACGCTTTCCACCTTTGAAAACTGTGTTCTTGGAGGCAGCGCCCTGCGCCGGCGAATCCGTTGTCGAAGCCGCGCGAGCCGCTGAGCTGGCAGTTTCTTCCCGTTTTTCCATAGGCGCAGTCTACCGCCCAAACCGTCTTCTTACCTAAAACGAATAATCTTTTAAGTTCTGGCATAATTATTCGTTATGGATTCACGCCAGCTACTCTACTTTCGTTCCGTAGTGGACTACGGATCTTTCACTCATGCGGCTGAAGCTCTAGATATGACTCAGCCTTCTCTAAGTCTCTCTATTCGTAAGCTCGAAAAGGAGCTTGACGTTCAACTCCTGACCCGCGGCCGCGCCGGTGTTAAGACCACCGAAGCCGGCGACTACCTCTATTCCATCGCCGCGAAGATGGACACCCTGCTTAGCGACGCCGCACAGCGCATCACCGAGATCGCCAGCGGCGCCGCCGGCAGCGTCTCTATCGCGTCTGCGCCGGAGTTCAACTGGCTGTTTATGCCAGAGGTTCTTCACCGCATGGTGGATCGCGCCCCTGAGGTCAACATCTTCTTGGACGATCCAGAACCGACCATAACCCTGCGCCGCGTCCTCGAAGGCTCCATCGACCTAGGCCTGATGCCTTCGACTGACCCACACGCATTTGCCCAGCGTTACCACAACGAGCTGAACGTCCATGTAGCCAGCGAGATGGAATTCCGCGTCGCCGTACCGGATCGCCTCCAGCACCTGCCCAACCCTGTTTCCCTTCACGACATCGCGGAAGAAACGTGGATCCTGCCTCCACGCAACCCTGAATTCGTTGGCCTTCCAGAGCTGCTGGACCAGGTCTTTGCCAAGCACCCGGACGCCGTCCCTAACCGCGTCCAAGAAATCTCTACCCTCCAGACCGGCCTCCCACTGGTTTCCGGCGGCATCGGTGTGTGCCTTGTCCCGAGCTCGGCACAGGCGCTCAACCACCGCGGCATTCACCTCCGCGAGATTGCAGAAGGCATCCCACCGATGCAGTCCTTGCTCATCTACCGCCGTGAACGCGACCTTTCCCCTGCCGCCAACCAGCTGGTAGATCTCATCCTTTCCGTAGGCGGCGAGAGCGAAGAAACCCTTCTTCACAAGTCCGTCCACTCGGCAGAAGCGGACAAGGCCTAAGACGCTAAGCCCTACTTTTAGTACGCGAGGCTGGCTGGTCTAAGATGAAAGCCTAAGCCTCCATAGCTCAGCGGATTAGAGCAGTGGGTTTCTACCCCATGTGTCGCGGGTTCGAGTCCTGCTGGGGGCACCGCCGAAAAGGCCACTTCACTGGGAAGTTTCTTCCACAGATTGGTGGCCTTTTCTTTGGTTTTATCGGTCTGGCTTAGTAAGCGCGCCTAAAATGACAAGCATGGATATCACGCTGGCCACCTTCGTCACTGCCCCAGAAGAAGCGCTCATCGGCATGCGTTTTACCAACGCATGGGCGCCTTCGCCGGAATACGCACAATCGCGCAACTCGGTTCTGACCGGCCAGTATCCGCAGCGCGGCGCCACGACCCGCATCACCGATATCTTCCGCGAGGCCGGCTACCTCATCAGCGAGGACATCGACTCGGCCCCCGGTACTGCTGAGCAGCCCGTGTTCCGACTGCTCGAGGAGCCTGCGGAGCCGGCGCGGTTGCGCGACGTCGCCAAGCACAGCGTCCTTGCTGTGTGTTCCTTAAGCGGCGGGCCCTCGCCGATGTCGCTGTCGTGGCCGGGTGTTACTGATCAAAAGCTGGTGGAGCCGTGCCCAGAGCTAGTCTCCCCGATGGACCTGGCGCCGACGCTTGCTGCCATCGCGGGCCTTGATGTACGCCCGAATGCGCATCTTTCCTTCGACGGCCTCAACCTCGTTCCCGTCGTGCGCTACGGCGCTTCCGGGCACGCGGCGTTGTTCTTCGACAACGGAGTGCGCATGCAGGACGCGGTGCTTATCGACGACGTCGCCAGCCCCGCACACCACGCCGCCAGGCTCCGCGATGAATGGGAAACCTGGCATAGGTTCATGGGCTTTGGGCCACTGCAGTAGGGCTTAGCTACCTACCGGCATCACGACCCACAGGATGAGATAAGCCAGCACACCGGAAAAGCCTGCCAAAGTGGCAACAACGAAGAGGACGCGCACCAACGTGGGATCCAGATTGTAGGTCTGAGCAATGCCGCCACACACGCCTCCGATGTAGCAATCTGTGGTCGAGCGGGTCAAACGGTTATTCATGATTGTCCTTTCTTCTTGGTGTGTACCTTCCATTAAAGCCTCTCAGCAGGCCACACGCATCAGGTAAACCCCCGAGAATCACCCTGATGTTTTGCTTTCGTCTACGCTGGTTGAAAACTTCTTTTCGGCGAAAGGACACAATCACAATGGCTAAAAACGCAGGTCTTCCCGCACCCACCCGCAATTCCTATGCGCTGCTTACGGGCGCTAGCCAGGGCATCGGCGAGGCGATTGCGCGCGATCTCGCCGCCCGCGGTTATAACGTCATTTTGGTGGCGCGCCGCCAGGAAGTCCTCGAGCGCATCGCGGATGAGCTGAAGACGAAGCACGAGATCGATGCGATCGCTCTGGCCGCCGACTTAGCAAAGGAAGCCGACGTCGACCGCGTCATCGAGTTCATGGCTGGCAAAGAGATTTCCATCATCGTCAACTCCGCGGGCATCGCCAGCTTTGGCAAATTCATGGACCAGGACTGGGACTATGAGAACAAGCAATTCGATCTCAACGGCAAGGCCGTGCACCGCCTGACCCGCGCCGCTTTGGACCAGATGCTGCCGCGTCGCTCCGGCGCTATCTGCAACGTTGGTTCTGCAGCGGGCAACGTCTCGATTCCGAACAACGCCACCTATGTATTTACAAAGGCAGGCGTCAACGCTTTCACCGAGGCGTTGCACTACGAGCTCAAGGGCTCTGGCGTCAGCTGCACCTTGCTAGCCCCCGGCCCCGTGCGCGATGCCGTCATCCCGGAAGAGGAGCAGTCCATCGTAGATAAGGTAGTTCCTGACTTCCTGTGGACCACCTACGAGTCCTGCTCCGCAGAGACCCTAGTGGCTATGGCTCGCAACCAACGCCGCGTGGTACCAGGCCCGCTGTCGAAGGCCATGAATACGCTTGGCCAAATCATCCCTACCCCGATTGCCGCACCGCTCATCGGCAGCTTCTACTCAAAGATGGCCTAAGGCACTCCCACCCTTTCCGCGAGCCTGCTTTTGGTGTGCCTTACTCGGCTGCAGAGGAAGAGCGAGCGTTCTTGCGCTCTGCCCAGAAGTCGGCGTTCTTGATGCCCAGAGCTTCAGGGTCGAAGTCCGGATCCTTGCCAGCCTTCTTCTGCGCGCTGTAGTCCTTAAGGCACTTGAGTGCCGGGACCTGGAGGAAGAGGACGGCGATGATGTTAAGCCATGCGGTGGCGCCCACTCCGATGTCGCCCAATGCCCACGCGGAGCCCGGGGTGGTGGTGGCACCAATGATGACGGAGATGATGATGAGGACGCGCAGGACCCACACCAGCGCGCGCCGTGCGCCAGCATTCTTGATCCAGCGGTTGAAATAGGTGAGGTTAGTCTCTGCCATGTAGTAGTAAGCCAGAACGGTGGTGAAGGCGAAAAACGCGATAGCAATTGCCACGAAGGAAGCGCCGACACCGTTGAATACCGAGTCCATACCGGATTGAACGAAGCCTGGGCCGACCTCAACGCCGTCAGGCAGGGAGCCGGCGTAGCGAACGGCGCCGTCCTCGGACTCGCCTTCGAAGACCTTGTACATGTCAGTGGAGATGATGATGAAGGCGGTGGCCGAGCAGACGAAGAGGGTATCGACGTAGACGGCGAATGCTTGAACGAAGCCCTGCTTTGCTGGGTGGGAAACCTCAGCAGCTGCTGCCGACTGCGGGCCGGTGCCCTGGCCTGCCTCGTTGGAGTAGATACCGCGCTTTACGCCCCACATGATTGCAGAGCCCAGCATGCCCGCGAATCCTGCTTCCATGTCAAATGCAGACTTGAAGATGAGGCCAAAAACGTGTGGAATGTCGCCGAAGTTTATGAACAGGATGCTCAGCGCGATGATGATATAAGCGCCTGCCATGAATGGAACGATGAGCGAGGTGAAGTTAGCGATACGCTTGACGCCACCGATGATAATGAAGGCCAAGACGCCAGCCAAGATGACTGCGGACCAGGTGACGTTGACGCCCCAGGCGTTCTCCACTGCAGCGGCCACACCGTTGGCCTGGATGCCTGGGAGGAAGTAGCTGGTAGCCAGAATCATGGAGACAGCGAAGATGATGCCGTAGACCAGCATGAACGGGCCCACAGAGGTGTGGCGGTAAGCCTTTTCGATGTAGTACGCCGGGCCACCGCGGTACTCGCCAGTGTCCTGATCCTTTTCCTTGTAAACCTGGGCGAGAGTACATTCCACGAACGAGGTAGCGGACCCCAACAGCGACACCGCCCACATCCAGAAGACAGCACCTGGCCCACCGAAGGCGATCGCCGTGGCAACACCGGCAATGTTGCCGACGCCGACGCGACCGGCGAGGGAAATCATCAGGGACTGGAAGGAAGAAACACCGGAGTCTGACTTCTCGCCGTTCTTCAGCTGCGCAATCATGTCGGGAATACAGCGAATCTGCAATCCCTTGGTCACGAACGTGAAGTAGACACCGGCGCCCAAGCACAGGAACACGAGTGCTGGGGACCAAATGAGGGAGTTGAGAGCATCCAAGAACCCGGCCATATGAGGGAACCTACTTTCTAAAATTGTGAGCTCTAACATAAAAGGTGACATAAAGAATCATGCACTACTTCAATCAAACTTTGTGAGGATAATCACGAAAATGTTTTGGAAGAATCTAATTCTTCACATTACCTGTCGGTTGACCGAAATTTAATGCACAGCTCAAGGACCGTCAATACCGCTAAGACGAACCATTTAGAAAAACTGAACTATCTGCACCAAAACACCCCCTTTGCCTACCCCCGCCACACCTTCCACGCCGGTGGATTAAATCAGACGGTGGGAAGGGAGGCGTCGACAAGCGCGGCTCTAGGAAGACTAAGGTTAAACCCATGACTGACATCGCCCCGAAGAATGACCGACTCGTCTGGATTGACTTGGAGATGACCGGGCTCGACCCGAAGCGCCACGTCATCGTGGAGGTGGCCGCCATCATCACTGATGGCAACCTCAACGTCATTGGTGAGGGAATCGACCTAGTGGTCCATGCCACGGAAGCGGAGCTCGCTGAGATGGATGACTTTGTCACCAACATGCACGCCAACTCCGGCCTGGATAAGGAAATCCGCGAATCCACCACCACTCTGCGGGAAGCCGAAGATGCCGTCCTGGCGCTCATCGCTGAGCACTGCGACCCCGAGCATCCCGCCCCCCTGGCAGGCAACTCCATCGCCACCGACCGCACCTTCATTCGCGCCTACATGCCGCGCTTGGATGAAGCGCTGCACTACCGCATGATTGACGTTTCCACCATCAAGGAGCTCAGCCGCCGTTGGTTCCCGCGCGCCTATTACAACCAGCCAGACAAGGGCATGGCGCACCGCGCGCTTCAGGACATCATCGAGTCCATCCGCGAGTTGGACTACTACCGCCGCAGCGTCTTCCGCACCGACGAGGGCCCCTCTTCCGAGGAAGCAGCCGAAGCAAAAGCGTCAACTACCGCCGATTACCAGGCGTT
This sequence comes from Corynebacterium sp. HMSC036D03, assembly GCF_001836185.1. Taxonomy (NCBI): domain Bacteria; kingdom Bacillati; phylum Actinomycetota; class Actinomycetes; order Mycobacteriales; family Corynebacteriaceae; genus Corynebacterium; species Corynebacterium sp. HMSC036D03. Next base: position 27,710 of record NZ_KV827708.1, on the reverse strand, counting down.
TTTGTAATTTACGCAGCGTGAGTTAATCTTATCCGTGCTGCTTTTAAGGCAGCGATGGTGGCTGTAGTTCAGCTGGTAGAGCACCAGGTTGTGATCCTGGGTGTCGCGGGTTCGAGCCCCGTCAGCCACCCCGATGAGGGCCCTAACCTGTTATTTATTCAGGTTAGGGCCCTATACTTTTCTCGCGCTATTTTTTAGCCCCATGGATTAAGGTGGCCAATTGTGTTTGGGATTTCTCGCTTCCCCACTCAGCCTTTGCCACGCTATGACCAAAGTGCCCAAAGAGCCGCAGCACAAATCATCGCGGCCTATTCCACGAGCTTTTCCTTTGCCTCCGAGCTGCTCGCTCCCCGCACACGCACCGATATCCGCAATCTTTATGCCGTGGTTCGCATAGCGGATGAAATCGTCGACGGCGCCGCAACCGCCGCGGGCCTTAACACAACAGAAGTCGAACAGACCCTCAATGCATACGAAGAGGCGGTTCTGCGCGCGCCTTCGCAACGCTTTCACACTGATCCTGTTCTGCATGCCTATGGTATTTCCGCCAGACGCTGCGGGTTCAGAGATGAACACATCCGGGCCTTCTTCGCATCGATGCGCCGCGACCTTCACCAGTGCGATTACGCCGACGAGGAAGATCTCGAGGCCTATATCTACGGCTCCGCGGAGGTCATTGGGCTTTTGTGCCTGTCTGCTTTCTTGGTTGATCATCCAGTTTCTGGCCCCGAGCTGAGCCAGCTCGAGACGGGTGCACGGCGCCTCGGCGCCGCCTTTCAGAAGGTCAACTTTTTGCGCGACCTCGGCGCGGATACCGCACAACTTGGCCGCAGCTACTTCCCGCGAGCAGGCCACGGCGGATTGAGCACGCAGGACAAAGACCTGCTCATCGCCGATATCCGCAGCGATCTCGCCACTGCCCGCGCCGTTACCGGCAAGCTTCCATTCTCTGCGCGTGTAGGTGTCACCGCCGCCACTGACCTTTTCGAGGCTTTGACCAACGACCTTGCAGCACTGCCTGCCGACGCCGTCTTTTCCCAACGCACCCGCGTCAGCACCCCACGCAAGCTGTCACTTTTAACCCGCGCCACCTTGCGTTCTTTAAGAAAGAGCAACTGATGAAACTGCCCCGACTTTCCACCATCCGCGCCAGCGGGCAGCCCGAGACCGTCATCGTCATCGGGGCAGGCGTCGCCGGCCTTGCCACCGCAGCGTTGCTTGCGCGCGATGGCAAGAAGGTCACCGTGGTGGACAAACTAGAAGAAGTGGGCGGCCGCGCGGGCAGCCTGACAGAAGCGGGCTTTCGTTGGGATACGGGCCCATCCTGGTACCTGATGCCAGAGGCATTCGACCACTTCTTTGAGCTCTGCGGCACGTCCACGCAGGCAGAGCTCGAGCTTATCGATCTCAGCCCCGCCTACCGCGTCTACAACGACGATGGTGACTTCCTCGACGTCGAGACCGGCGTTGAGAAAGCCGCCAAACTCTTCGAGTCCATCGAGCCCGGCGCCGGCGCCCGCATCCGCGCCTACCTCGCCCAGGCCAGCGACATCTACAACGTGGCACTATCGAAGTTCCTCTACACCACTTTCAGCAGTCCCCGCGAGCTTTTAGGCTCCACGGTTCGCTCCCGGCTAGGTATGCTGGCGCAGCTACTTGTCCGGACCCTGGACAAACATGTGGCGAAATCCTTTAGCGATTACCGGCTACGCCAGGTGCTCAGCTATCCGGCGGTGTTCTTATCCAGCGAACCCGCGGCGGCGCCGGCGTTGTACTCGCTGATGAGCCACACGGACTTGGTCGAGGGCGTGCGCTACCCGCTGGGTGGCTTCGATGCGGTGGTGCGCGCCATCGCCAAGCAGGCCCAGCTCGCCGGCGTGCAGTTCCGCTTGGGCGCGGAGGTCACCAGCATCCTCACAGCGGGCGCCTCCCCGCGCGCGACGGGCGTGCGCATCACCGACGCCTCTGGCACGCAAAAGCTGCTTGCCGACGCCGTGGTTTCCGCCGCCGATCTTCACCACACCGAGAACACGCTCCTCCCACAACGCCTGCGCACCTACCCGGAAAAGTACTTTGCTGGGCGCGATGCGGGGCTTGGAACCGTGCTGGTGCTGCTCGGAGTGAAGGGCAAGCTTCCGGAGCTTTCACACCACACGTTGTTGTTTAGCAAGGACTGGGCGCCGGACTTCCGCGCGGTCTATCACGGCCCTGAGCCAGCCCGTCCGCTGGACTGTTCGCACTCCATCTACATCTCCAAGACTTCGGCAACGGACCCCGATGTGGCGCCGGAAGGTCACGAGAATCTCTTCGTGCTCGTGCCAGTGCCGGCTGATTCCGCGCTGGGACACGGCAACGCCTACCGCGATAGTCCTTCTGCCCACGTGGAGGCCATTGCTGACGCTGCCGTAAAGCAGATTGGGGATTGGGCCGGTATCGCAGACTTGGAAGAACGCATCGTAATCCGCCGCACGCTGGGCCCAGCGGATTTCGCAGAACGCTATCACGCGTGGCGCGGCGGCTCGATCGGCCCGGCGCACACGCTAGCGCAGTCTGCGTTCCTGCGCGGAAAGAACATCTCTTCCAAGGTTGCCGGGCTTTACTATGCTGGTGCCACGACAGTGCCCGGAGTGGGCGTGCCGATGTGCCTAATTTCCGCCGAGAACGTGCTCAAACGCATGCACGGCGACGCCACGGCGTCACCGCTGAGCTCCTTTTATCCTGCTTGAAGCTCTGCTTTAAGCGTTCGCGTTGGTATTGCCCTTGGACCAAGTCTCCCAGTCCATGTTCCAATCGCCCAAACCATCGAATGGGTTGAGCTGCGCACCGCCAGTGTTGAAGACGCGGACGATGTCGCCGCGCTTGACCACAGACTGGAACCACTGCGCGGCCTCCGGGGAGAGGTTGATGCAGCCGTGGGACTGGTTGTAGACGCCCTGTGCGCCGATGGACCACGGTGCGGAGTGAACGTAGATGCCGGAGTAGGACATCTGCGTAGCGTAATTGACGGAGGTGCGGTAGCCGCCGGCGTCGACAGTCAGGCCAAAGGTGCTGGAGTCCATGACCAACGACTCGTACTCATCGCCGATGATGTAGCGGCCATTCGGAGTATCCCACTGGCCATCGGTGCCCAGGGAAACCGGAATCTCGCGCAGCAGTTGGCCGTTCTCAAATACCTTCATAGTCTTGGTGGCGTTGTCCACCAGGGAAATCACACGGTCACCGATGGTGAAGTTGGTGGAAGCGTCCTCGCCGCCATAGATGCCGCCGCCCAAGTTGCGGCCGTAGAGATCAACGTTGACCTCAACCTTGGTGCCTGGCTGCCAGTAATCCTTCGGACGCCAGCGCACTTCCTGGTCATTGATCCAGTAGAAGGCGCCTTCAACCTCTGGGGTGGTCTTGACGGTGATTGCTTCCTCGGCAGCCTTGCGGTCGGTGACGTAGTTGCCAAAGCGCACGCCGATGACCTGACCAACGCCCACTTCGGCGCCCGGAATCGGGGAAAGCGCAACCTCAGAGACACCCGCCGCCTGCGGGGTGCTGAAGGTGATGGTCTTTTCGTTTCCATCAACGTCGGCGGCTTTGATTGTGTAGGTGTGGTTATAGCCCAGAACCTCATCGGTGGACCAGGTCTTCGCGTCAGAGGAAAGCTTTTCCGCAACCTCAACGCCAAGCTCATTGGTCATGGTGACGGACTTCAGCTTACCCTCGGTCTTTACCGTGACGAGCTCGGAAGGATCGACGTCTTTCGCACCGTTTTTAACGGAGAACTGCAGATCCTTTGCCTTTGGCGCTTGCGATTGCTCTGCACCACCCTGACTGCCATCAGCGGACGCGGCTTGTTCAGCGGCATTATCTTGAGCGGAAGAATCAATGGTGCACGCTGCCGCAACAGTGGCTGTTAGGGCTACAGCGGTAGTGGCAAGGACACGACGAGCGAGAGGGAGGGAATTAAACACTTGGGCCCTTTAAAATTTGTGCATATAAGACGGTCAGAATTTCTCAATTAGCGTATATCGCACACCTTCAAAACACCACACGGCGCTTCACGCGTTAATCAATTGTTATAAGAAGAACACCCCTTCCCCGCCCGCCTTCTTCGACGGCGAATCTGGAAGCCCCATAAACCATCATAAAACACCCTAAAAACACACAATGGCCTGGCGATTTTACAGTTTTGAATAGTGGGTGTTAAAGTTATTTCTCGTTGCACGGCAGGCAAACAAACCAGCCAGACAACATAGGCGCCATTAGCTCAATTGGCAGAGCAACTGACTCTTAATCAGTGGGTTCGGGGTTCAAGTCCCTGATGGCGCACAACACAGAATCTCGCGGTTTCCTTTCACGGAGGCCGCGAGATTTTTTATTCCGCCACCTCAGCCGAGGCACCGCAGCCCCGCCAGCAAACAGTTATATCAGCAGAAGCGGCGCGATTTTACCTTTTTAGAAACGGCTCGATTCGCCCCACGGAAAGCGCCCTTAATCTTCGCCGGAATCGGCCACCCGCCTGGACTCCAAAAGCCGGCAACCTAGATGGTGAGGTCGATTTTCCAAATGGTGAGGAAAGGATGGTGAGGTCAGCCGTCACCAGCCCCACCAGTTAACACGCGCCCCATTGACTGCGGGGCGACCTCACCATTTGCCACTGCGGGCGCAGGAGGAGGCAGCACCACGCCACAGAAAGCGTTAGATTGGCTCGCCCGCAATCTGATAGTCCTCCGGGTCGCCAACTGGAACCTCGGTGCCGTCGGACATCTTGAGGTCCTCGAGCTCGTGGTCTGGGTCCACCAGCTCGATATCGAAGCCCGACTCGCGGATGCGGCGCAGGCCCTCCTTCAACATGCGGCGCCCCATGCGGTTAGTCGCGGTGACGTTGGAAAGCTCCAAGACCACCTTGGCGGTGCTCAGGTCATAGCGCTCCAACTCGTGCAGGACGGTTTCCGCGGCGTTGAAGTTGAGCACGCCCTGCAGGTAGATAACCGTCGCGGTATCTTCGTCCACGATGCGGCGGATTGGCTGCACGCCATAGCGCTCCTCAGTGGACATCAGGTGCAACCCCATGTCCTTAGACAAAAGCTTGAAGGCTTCCACACCGCGCACGGAATTGCCCTCCTCATTCAGACGCGGCGAGAAGGTAGCCACACCCAGCTGGCCCGGCAGCGTACCCAGTAGGCCACCTGCCACGCCCGACTTCGCCGGAATGCCGACCTCCGCCATCCAGCGACCCGCGCCGTCGTACATACCTGCCGAGCTCATCAGCGCCAGCGTGAGGCGGCAAACGTCGGCATCTAGGATCTTGTCATCGGTTATCGGTTGACGGCCGCCGTTAGCCAGCGTCGCAGACATCACCGCGAGGTCTTTGACTGTCACGCGGATAGAGCACTGCCGGGTGTAAGTCAGCACCGCATCGTGGGCTTCATCCTCAATAATGTTGTAATTGCGCAGCATGTGCGCGAGCGCGAGGTTGCGTTCCGCGTTTTCAAGCTCAGAGCCGGAAACGCTTTCGTCAATATGCAGCTCATGACCCGCCAGGCGAGACATGTAGCTGCGGATACGCTCAACACGTTCATCGACGCCCGAGTCCACGCCGTTGATGAGCTGCGTGACCGCAATTGCGCCCGCGTTGATCATCGGGTTGACCGGGCGGTGGTCGTCGCGGTTCAAAGACAACTCATTGAAGGCCTCACCGGAAGGCTCCATTCCCACAATCGAGCGCACCGCTTCCAGCCCCAGCTCCTGCAATGCAAGCGCATACACAAAAGGCTTAGAGATGGACTGCATGGTGAACTCGATATCTGCATCACCTGCCCAATAGACATGGCCAGTGGTGGTGCACATCGCCGCGCCCAGGTAATCCGGGTTCGCAACCGCAAGCTCTGGAATATAGTCCGCTACTTTTCCGCGTTTATCATCACGGACATGGTCAAGGATTTCCCGTAAGTAAAAAGGAATTGGTGTTTTCATCTCGCTCTAGCTTACGGATGACTATGCTAGCCCGCATGAACAGCACTCCTCAGGTTCTTGTGATTGTGGACGTACAAAATGACTTCTGCCCCGGCGGCGCCCTCGCAACAAGTCGCGGCGATGCGGTAGCCCGCGACATCGCAAAGCTTGTGCGTGAAACGCCGTATGACATCGTCGTGGCTACGCAGGATTGGCACATCGAGCCGGAGGGGCACTTTGCCACCGAGCCGGATTTCATCGATACCTGGCCGGTGCATTGCGTTGCAGGCAGCCAGGGTGCGGCCATGCACGCTGCGCTTGCCGACGCCCCCATCGACGCCTACTTCCACAAAGGCGCCTACACCGCTGCCTACTCCGGCTTTGAGGCCGAGTGCACCGACGACGGAGCAAGCCTCGCGCAGTGGCTGCGCGACCGTGGCGCAAAGAGCCTCGACATCGTGGGGATTGCCACCGATCACTGCGTGCGCGCCACCGCTCTCGATGCATTAAAAGAGGGCTTTGGCGTCAACGTTCTCGAAAATTACTGCGCGCCGGTGAGCGAAGAGCGCGCAAAAAAGACCTTTGCCGAACTGCTAGAGGCAGGGGCAAAGGTCAGCTAAAGCGGTTAAATCCGCGCCGAGTTAGCGGCGCTCAGCGAGCAGGCGCTGCAGTTCCTTCAGGTCGTTCTTGCGACGCTTGGAACGGAATACAGAAAAAGCGATAAGGCCAGCTACTGCTGCGCCAACGCCGGCGAGTGCCATCTGTACGTTGCGGTCCTGCAGCTTCTCGGTTGCGGCGCCCTTTGCGTCATCAACCAAGTTCTGCGGCTTGCTGCGATCCGCGAGCTCGTCGAGGGTGCTAGCCAGCTGGCGGCGGGTGCGCTCGATGTCGCGCTGAATGTCGTTAATGTCGCGTGCCACGTTGTAACTCCTGAATTTGTTTTCGCATTAATGGCGTTAATGGCTCAGCTTCCACCGAGTCAATCAAAGAATAAGTCTACAGTGTTTGCCCGCCGGTGTGCACGGTATGGTTGAGGGCATGACTGAAGCAAAGCGTTTGGAAATCGGAGATACCGCCCCCACCTTTACTTTGAGCGATGACGAAGGCAACTCCGTCAGCCTTAGCGATTACGCAGGAAAGCGCGTGCTTGTGTACTTCTACCCGCGCGCCAATACCCCGGGTTGTACCAAGGAGGCTTGTGACTTCCGGGATGCTCTCGAGCAGCTCAATGGTCTCGACATTGCCGTCGTTGGCATCTCCCCTGATAAGCCGGAGGCCTTGGCCAAGTTCCGCGCAGACCACGAGCTGAACTTCCCGCTGCTTTCAGATCCTGACAAAAAGGTCATGAGCGCATACGGCGCATTTGGTGAGAAGAAGAACTACGGCAAGGTAGTCCAGGGCGTTATCCGCTCCACCTTCTTGGTCGAGGCCGATGGCACCATCGTCCAGGCACTCTACAACGTCAAGGCCACCGGCCACGTGGCTCGCGTGATGAAGGGTCTTTCCTAAACAAACAGATGAGCACTAAGCAGGACACAGAGCTGCTGGTTCCCCGCCGGCGTCCCGCCCAAGCACGCAGCCGCGAGAAGTTCAATCGAATCCTCAAGGCTGCGCGAAGCGTGCTTGTCGACGTCGGCTTTGAGTCCTTCACCTTCGACGAAGTCTCCCGGCGCGCCGAGGTTCCCATCGGCACGCTGTATCAGTTCTTCGCCAATAAATACGTGCTCATCTGCGAACTAGACCGCCAAGATACCGCGGGCAACCTGGAGGAAATCCGCCGCTTCTCCGAGCATGTCCCGGCCCTGCAGTGGCCGGATTTCTTGGACGAGTTCATCGACCATCTGTCCCGTATGTGGCGTGAGGATCCTTCGCGCCGGGCAGTCTGGCATGCGGTGCAATCCACCCCTGCCACCCGCGCTACCGCCGCCGATACCGAGCTGCAGATGCTCAAGCCCTTGGCGGATATCTTGGAGCCGCTTGCCCAGCAGATGAGCTATGACGAACGCATCGAGCTTTCTGGGTTCTTGGTGCACACGGTGGTCTCCATGCTCAATTACGCGACTTCAGGGGAGCCGGAGAGCTTTGATGACGTCGTGCGCGAAATCAAGCGCATGCTCATCGCCTATCTCTTCGCTGTAGCGACGAGCTAACCAGCTGAAGCAATCTGCAGCAGCACCGTCGCAGTGGCGTAATCACCATCGTGGCTAATGCTCAGCGAGGTGAAAAACTGGCCCAGGCTGGCTGCGGCGCGCTCGCGGATTGCGCCTTTAAGCGAGATAGCTACCCTGCCCCAGGCATCGGGCTGGACCTCAATTTCTGCCCAACGCACCTCATCTTCCGCAAGCACCGGCGGGCGCCCATAGAGGGCCTGCGACCACGCTTTGATGAAGGCTTCCTTTGCCGCCCAGCGTCCGGCCAAATGCTCAGCGCGGCGCTGTGGACTCGGCTTCGTCGCTGCCACGCGCAACTCCGTGGGGCTAAAGACGCCCTCGAAGCGAGTGCCTGGCAGCTCCAGCTGCTGGGCAAACTCGGAGATACAAACGAGGTCCGTGCCCACGGCGAAGGTTGCTTGGCTCATGGCCGCTTATTCTAGCTGGCCAACTCCGCCTTGAGGGTTTCCATCTCTGCGCCACCGGCCATCCACTTCGTCAGCTCTTCGACGCTCGCGTCGGCCTTGTCAGCGTTCAGTGCCACCTCGCCAAGGTTCAAGACCACGAAGCGATCTCCCACCAGGTAAGCGTGCTGCGGGTTGTGGGTAATAAAGACCACGCCCATGCCGCGCTGCTTGGCCGCCGCGATAAAGCGCAGCACCATGCCTGATTGCTTGACGCCTAGTGCCGCAGTCGGCTCGTCCAGCACGATGTAGCGCGCGCCGAAGTAGATGGCGCGGGCAATCGCGACCACCTGGCGCTGCCCGCCGGAAAGCGCCTCCAACTCGACGTCGATGTCGGGCAGCTCCACGCCCATCTGCGCCAGCTGCTCGCGGGCGATGGCGCGCATCTTATTCTCCTGCAGGCCGCCGAAACGGCCCGTGAGCTCTTGGCCTAAGAAGAAGTTACGCCAAACCGAAAGCTGCGGCACGAGTGCCAAGTCTTGATAGACGGTGGCAATGCCCGCGTCCAACGCGTCGCGGGGGTTAGAGAAGGTGGTGGGCGCGTCGTCGACAAGCAGCTGCCCGCCTGTTGGAGTGTTCAGGCCGGACAAAATTTTTATCAGCGTGGACTTGCCGGCGCCGTTATCGCCCAGCACGCACGTGACCGTGCCAGGGACCAGTTTCATGGAAATCCCGCGCAGCGCCTGAAAATTGCCGAATGTTTGCTCAATCTCACGCAGCTCAATAGCTGTAGTAGTCATGATGGTCTGCCCTACTTTCGCTTGTTGAAATTAGCCACGGAACTATTGGTCAGCACCGCAAACAGCAACATGGCGCCGAGGAAGAACTTGAACCAGTCCGGGTTCCAGCCGGCATACACGATGCCTTGGTTGGTCATGCCGAAAATGACTGCACCAATAGCGGTGCCCACGGCCGTACCGCGCCCGCCAGTCATGGAGCAGCCGCCGATGACGGCCGCGATGATGTAGAGGAACTCGTTACCAATGCCTTGGCCCGCCTGGATGGAGTCAAAGGCAAAGAGGGTATGCATGCCGACGAACCATGCGGCGAAGCCGACGAGCATAAACAAAATCACCTTCACGCGGCGCACCGGAACGCCTACCGCGCGCGCTGCTTCTGCATCGCCGCCGACGGCAAAGACCCAGTTACCAAAGCGGGTCTTGTACAGCACGAAGGAGGCCAGCGCCACGAAGAAAATCCACCACAAGACGGTGGCACGAATGCTGAGTGTACCGATGTGGATGGTCCCGGCGAATATGGTCTGCGCTGTGGGAAAGCCCTCCATATCCGCAATGGACGGGGTGGCAACCTGGCCGGTAATCAGCTTCGTCACTGCGAGGTTTAAGCCTTGCAACATTAGGAAAGCAGCGAGAGTGATAAGGAAGGAATCAATCTTCGTGTGCACCACAAGCAGGCCATTTAAGGCACCGATGGAAAGCGCGACCAGCAGCGAGAGCCCCGCGCCTACCCAGGAGTTTAGGTGCAGGTTGTAGTTGAGCATGGTGGCCACCAGCGCCGCAGTGGTTACGGCAACGCCGGACGATAAGTCAAACTCGTTACCAATCATCAAAAGACCCACGGCGAGCGCGACGATGCCGAGCGTGGAGCTGGCATAGAGCACCGTGGAGAAGGCCTCCATCGAGCGGAACGAGGGCGCGACTGCCATAAACAGCGCGAAGATGACGAGCGCGCCGAGCACGCTGGCCAGCTCGGGGCGGCGCATGATTCTCGTACCCAGGCTGCGCTTGTGCAGCCTTCCATCCGCGCTTGGCGACGCCGTATTTTCCTCACCCTTTGCCGCATCTTTAGCCGCGGTGTTTGCTACTTGCGTGGTCCGAACTGTCATCGCAGGCCTTCCTTCGCAGATTCAGAAATCACGTCGACGTTGTTCTCGTCAACGAAGGATGGGCCGGTATAGACCGGGCGTCCACCGCCGACGGTCGAACCATTGCGGTGCGCAAGCCACAGCGCATCAACTGCGAGGTAGCCCTGCATATAAGGCTGCTGATCCACGGCCCAGGCGACGTCGCCTTGGGCGATGGCGTCGACAAGCTCAGCGTTGGTATCGAAGGTGGCGACCTTGGCGGATGCACCGGCGTCGGCAATAGCGTCGACCGCGCGAAGCGCGACGGGCGCCTGGAGCGCCATGACCCAATCGATGGACTTATCCTGAGCGAGCTTCGCGTTCAGCGTGGACTGCGCGGCGGTGAGATCCTGACCGTTGACGTAGAGCAGTTCCACCTTGCTGCCCTGCCCCTTCTTGAGACCCGCGCAGCGGTCCTCCTGGGACTTGTTGCCTTGCTCGTGGATAACGCACAGCGTGTGCTTCGCGCCCTGGGATTTCAGGCGCTCGCCCGCCTTGTTGCCAGCAACCTTTTCTTCTTGACCAAAGAAGGCGCTCATGCCGTACTTTTGATACTCATCCATGCCGGCGTTCAGGCCGACGGTGGGAATTCCAGCCTCGGAAGCTTTCTTGGCCACTGGGCCGATGGCGCCCGCGTTCGGCATGGTTACGGCGATGCCGTCGACGCCGGAATCGATGGCGGATTGGACGAGGTTAGCCTGGTTCGGTGCCTGCGGGTCGGAGGAGTAGCGCAGCTCGATGTTGTCTTTCTTGGCAGCGTCCTCGGCGCCCTTGCGGACCAAGTCCCAGTAGGTATCACCGGGGGCGCCGTGGGAGATCATCGACACCACGATGCGCTCGGTGTCCACTCCCCCGGCGAGGCCGCCTTCTTCGTCAGCACGCGGGGCACCACCAGTAGCCGAACATCCCCCAAGTGCGACTACCAAAGCCACAGTTCCCACAATCTTGTTTGCTTTAACGTTGAACTTCACTCTTGCATAGTGCCCCACCGCAAGCAGCTACTCAAACCCCATGACCTGCATCTTTATCGTTTCAGACGGAACACGCTGGCACTTTCGCGGCGAATTTCACCCCCGTTTTGCGCGAACGACACACAAGAAGAGGGCTACCCCACAAGCTGGGGTGCCCTCCCTAAACCGCGGTCCTAAAGGTTTTTATCCTTTCCCAGGGCTAAGCACACCAACCTGGGCGGCGGCGAGATCGTCTGCGAGTGGCTCGAGGACCTCTTCCGCCTGCAGATTGGGAAGCCAGGCATAGCCCTGGCCTGAAAATGACAGCGCGAAGGGTTCGCCGTCTAGGTGGTTGACCAAGCGTTCGCCTGTGAAATGCGGCTAGAAATCACCCAAGAACTGGGAAACTAGCTCTTCAGCACGCTTTAGTTCCACGCGCGATTGGCCCCGGCGCACGCCTTCCCCGGCAGGACCTTCGGGCTCTACCTCTGCATAAATCTCGCATGCACTCGCCGGAACCACAAGCGCACTGCGGACAATCCCGCGCTGTTGCGTGTATTCATCAAAGAACCTATCGATACTCATTACCGGCGCCAGTCTAGCCGCTAAAATCATCCCCATCATGGCAGCCCGCTCCCCTTTTCGCCCGTACTACATAGTCGGCATCCTCAACCTCATCGTCGTAGCTCTCGTCATCTTTGGCGCAACTCTCGACGCCCCGACTTCGTCCACCTCAGCGACTGCGCCCACAACCACTGCAAACGATAGTCTGGACAATATACCCAACAACCCCACGGCACCGGCTCCAGCAACAGCTTCAGACGCAGCTTCGGCAGCACCCGAACCCCCTGCGACACCTGCACCAAATCCAGCATCAGAACAGCTCAACGCTCTGCCGGTTAAGGGCCGCGCGCCAAAGACTGACTACGAACGTGAGCAGTTCGGGCAGGCGTGGTCTGACGATGTCACAGTGGAATTTGGCCACAACGGCTGCGATACGCGAAACGACATTCTGCGCCGTGACCTCGTAGATATCACGCTCAAAGAAAACACTCATGACTGCGTGGTCCTGACAGGTACGCTGCACGATCCCTATTCCGACACTGAGATCAGCTTCCAGCGCGGGCAAGGCACCTCCGAGTTGGTACAGATTGATCACATCGTGCCGCTTGCCGACGCCTGGCAAAAAGGCGCCCAAGAATGGTCACCAGAAAAGCGCCGCGACTTTGCCAACGACCCGCGCAACCTCCTCGCGGTCGACGGCCCACTTAATCAGCAGAAATCCGCAGGCGACGCAGCAACCTGGCTGCCGCCAAGCAAGGAATACCGCTGCACCTACGCGCAGAAAATCATTGAAGTTAAAGCTATCTACGGACTGTGGGTAACACAGGCCGAACATGACGCCCTAGCTAGCCAGCTAGCTACCTGCCCTTGAGCTACCCCCACATTCTACCTGCCATGAATCTGCATATTTTGTGCATAGTTTGACCCTAAAATAGGGCACACCTTTTAGACAATAAGCCTGTATGCCGCGGGAAACGTGAGCACCCAAGCAAAGCAACGGCCGATATCATGCCCTGGAATAAATACAATCCGGGGCTAATAAGTTTTACCCCCAAACTTTAAAAAATTGGGCAAATAGGCGGCCAACCCTTTTCCAATTTCCTAGTATCAACGTCAGCGAAATTGATAGTCAAGTCACATTTTCTCCCATATGTGTCGAGGGACTCAAAGACGCAACTCTCAACTGTCGACTCTGCGAACGGAAAACCCGATGTTCAAATACATCCTGAAGAAGACCGCTAGCTGGTTGCTAGTTATCTTCCTCGCGACCAACATCGCTTACCTTCTCGCGGCCACATTCCTTGATCCGCGTTCCAATTACATTGGCCGTAACCCGCCTCTTCGGCCAGAAGAAATCTCCAATATCCTCCAGCCATTGGGCCTCGACCCAGAAACACCCCTCCTCGAGCGCTGGTGGAACTGGTTTAGTGGGATTTTGTTCCACTGGGACTGGGGCAGCTCCCCTTTGGGAGACCCAGTCAGCGCCCAAATCGGCCACCGTGCGCTCGTGTCTGCCCAGCTTCTCCTCCTAGCAACCGTGCTTTCTGTTGTCATCGGTGTTGCTTTGGGCGTCTACACCGCTGCGCGCCAGTACAAGGCTGCCGACCGCGTATGGCAGGGCATATCCATCATCACGATGAACACCCACGTCGTTGTCGCTTCTATCTTGGTGGTCGCAGGTGGCCTGTGGCTAAACCGTGTGACTGGGCACCGCATCGTCTACGTCACTGGCTCTGCTAATCCGGACACCACTGGTTTTATCCCCAAGCTGATCGACTACGCCCAGCACCTCATCCTGCCCACCATCGCCCTGGTCGTCATCAGCTACGCCGGCTACCACATGATGCAGCGCACTCTCCTGCTGGACAACCTCAATGCCGACTACGTTCGCACTGCCTGCGCGAAAGGGCTAACCCGTGCTCAAGCCATCCGCAAGCACGCACTAAGAACCTCGATCATCCCGGTGGCAACGTCAGTTGCTTTCTCTGTGCCTGGAATCTTCACTGGCGCGATCATGACCGAGCAGATCTTCGCGTGGAAAGGCATGGGCCAGTACTTCATCGAAACCATCAGCCGCAACGACGTCAACGGCACCACCGCGGTCGCCGCCTTCGGCGCAGTGATGATTGCATTCTCTGCAATTCTTGCTGACCTCGTCGTTGTAGCACTCGACCCACGAGTGAGGGTGAGCTAAATGTCCCCAGAGAAAAAGTCCACGACTCCTCGCGCTTCGGCACGCCACCCAGAACGCCATCGCCGCAACGACCTCGCTATCGACTCCGCGGCGGATAACCTCGGTGTTCGCCCACACACCGCCACGGCCGACTTCAGCATGGCCTCGGAGCCAAGCGCCCAATCTGCACTGGCTTCCGGTGTTGACGTCGATGACGCCCAACGCCGCCAATTCACAGGCAACGACGGAGACGAAAAGGAAGAGGTATTCCGCGGCACGTCGAAGCTGAAGCTGTACACGCGGCGCTTCTTCCGCAACAAGTTCGCTTTAATCGGCGCAATCATCTTCCTGCTTCTAACCTTGCTGTCTCTTTTCGGCGGCCTTGTTGCCAAGTGGCCTTTCGACGAGCCTGACTTCTTGAACCTCGCCACAGGGCCTTCGCCGGAGCACTGGTTTGGCACCACCGATTCCGGCAACGACCTCTTCGCCCAAACCGTGCACGGTCTGGGCCGATCGCTCATCATCGCGTTGGTCGTCTCCATTGCCACGACCGTCCTTTCGGCACTCATCGGCGCGGCCGCAGCCATGTACGGCGGACACATCGAAAAGGCGATTCTGGCTATTATCCACTTCTTGCTCGCCATCCCGACCTTCCTGCTCATCGCCCTCGTGGTGGCAGACTCCGGCGGCGACTGGAAGCTGCTCATCGTGGTCCTCATCGCCTTTGGCTGGATGTACCCCGCCCGTGTTATTTGGGTGATGGCGCTGTCCGTGCGCGAAAACGACTACGTGCGAGCGGCCGACTACATGGGCGTATCGCGCTTTCGCACCATCGTTCGCCACATCGTGCCCAACATCGGATCGCTGCTCATCATCCAGTTCGCACTGGGCGTCGTGAGCACCGTCATGTCAGAAACAGCACTGTCCTTCTTGGGTTTGGGCGTGAAGCTTCCCGACGTCTCTTTGGGCACGCTGCTTTCCGTCGGCGCCAACGCCGTCGAATCTTCGCCTTGGCAGTTCTACTTCCCAGCGGGCGTGCTGACCCTACTCACTGTGTCCATGGCATTCATCGCGGATGGCCTGCGCGATGCCATTGACCCCAACTCGAACTCCGGAGGCCGAGCATGACAACGCCTACTACCCCATTGCTGCAAGTCCGCGACCTCGCCGTCACCTTCCCTTCTGAGGCAGGTTCGGTCCACGCCGTGCGTGGCGTCAACTTCGATCTTCTGCCTGGCCGCACCCTCGCCATTGTCGGTGAGTCCGGCTCCGGCAAATCTGTGACCTCCATGGCGGTGATGGGCTTGCTGCCTGAATACGCCAAGGTGGAAGGCTCCGTAAAATTCAAGGGTACTGAGCTCATCGGAATGTCCGACAAAAAGATGTCCGAAATCCGTGGCCAAGACATCGCCATGATTTTCCAGGATCCACTCTCTTCGCTGACTCCCGTCTTTTCCATCGGTGACCAGCTCAAGGAAGCCATCCAGATTCACCGCTCACTATCGGATAAGGAAGCCGAGCAAGAGGCCATCCGCCTTCTGGATTTGGTGGGTATCCCTGAGCCTGAAAAGCGCATCAAGTCCTTCCCGCATGAATTCTCCGGCGGTATGCGCCAGCGCGTGGTCATCGCTATCGCGATGGCCAACAACCCCAAAGTCATCATCGCCGACGAGCCAACCACCGCTCTCGACGTCACCATCCAAGCGCAGATTCTTGAGGTGCTCAAGGTCGCCCAACGCGAAACCGGAGCAGCGGTCATCATGATTACCCACGACATGGGCGTTGTGGCGGGCACTGCTGACGATGTCCTCGTAATGTACGCTGGCCGCGCCGTCGAATATGGCGACGTAGACACCATCTTTACCAACCCCAAGATGCCTTACACAGTGGGACTACTCGGTTCTACCCCGCGCGTGGACAAGTCAAGCGACGAGCCGCTGGTGCCCATCAACGGCACCCCGCCGCGCCTAATCGAGATTGTGCCGGAATGCTCGTTTGCTGCCCGCTGCCCCGTGGCACAGGAAGGCTGCTGGAAGCAGGAGCCTGAATTGCGCGCGCTTGACGACGCCCCGCAGCACGCCGCTGCTTGCCTGCGTTCCGATGAGATCAATCAGGGCAGCATCGGTGGCGAGCGAATGTACCCGCTGCCACAGATTTCCCCCGATGCCCTAGGCGATACCCCGTATGACGAGCGCCCCGTGACCCTAGAGGTAGAAAACCTCGTCAAGGAATTCCCGCTCATCAAGGGCGCCATCCTCAAGCGTCGCGTGGGCACCGTGCATGCGGTCAACAACATCAGCTTCACAGTGCACCAGGGCGAGTGCTTCGCCATCGTGGGCGAATCCGGTTCCGGCAAGACCACCACCCTGCTGGAAATCATGGATCTTAACCCACCTAAGGGTTCCACCATCGTTGTTAACGGCACCGACACCTCCGGTCTTAGCAGCTCAGCTCGCCGCAGCCTGCGTAAAGACATCCAGATCGTCTTCCAGGACCCAATGAGCTCGCTGAACCCGCGCATGACAATCCGCGAGATCATCGCGGAACCACTGGAATCGTTGGGTTACGAAGGCGACGTCGGCAAGCGTGTGAGCGAGCTAATGAAGCTCGTCGGCTTGGAATCTCATCAAGTAGACCGCTTCCCGGGGCACTTCTCTGGCGGTCAGCGTCAGCGCATCGGCCTGGCCCGCGCACTGGCTACAAGCCCGTCAATCATCGTCCTCGACGAGCCTGTTTCTGCTCTGGACGTGTCCATCCAGGCCGGCATCATCAATCTGCTGCATGACCTGAAGAACCGCCTGGGCATCTCCCTGGTCTTCGTAGCTCACGACCTATCCGTGGTGCGCAATCTTTCCGACAAAGTCGCCGTCATGTACAAGGGCGACTTCGTGGAATACGGCGCCACCGACAAGGTCTTCGATAACCCGCAGCACGCATATACCAAGGCGCTGCTGTCCGCTATCCCTATCCCGGATCCTGCCGTGGAACGCAACCGCAAGCGGGTGATCTACGAGGAACATGCCTCCTAGAAACCCCACGCTCGACCTAAAACTTAATATTTCATCTCTTTGTAATTCCTCCCCCTCTCACAAGGAAGATTCGAACCATGAACCTTAAGCTCCGTAATGCTACTTTGGCGGTCATCACTGCCTCCGCTCTCGTCATCTCCGGCTGCTCTAGCAGCGATTCAGGCTCCTCGGGCGAAGCCATCGACGTCAAGCTCAACGGTTCCTACAACCCAAAGGACCGCTCCGAGCTGAAGGAAGGCGGCGAACTACGCCTGGCACTGGATGAGATTTCCCAGCAGGAAAACCCATTCCAGGCTGACGGCACCCGGTATACCAGCGATGTGTGGAAGTACTACAACCCGCAAATCGGGCTTTTCGACGGCTCCGGTGAGTTCCACCCCAACAACGACTACATCACCGACATCAAAGAAGAGGAGAAGGACGGCAAGACCGTCATCACCTACACCATCCATGACAAGGCCCAGTACAACGACGGCACGCCGATTGACTGGAAGTCCTTCGAGCACACCTGGAAGTACAACAACGGCGAGGACGAGTCCCTCAATGTCTCCAGCACCGAAGGTTACGAGCTCATCGAATCTGTGACCAAGGGCAAGACCGACAAGCAAGCTGTGGTCACCTACAAGCATGCATACCCATGGTGGCAGGGCCTGTTCAACTTCTTGCTTCCTCCGCAGGTCGACTCCGCAGAGAAGTTCAACAAGGCATACCTGGGCAAGCTGCGCCCAGAGTGGGGTGCTGGCCCGTTCAAGGTCGACAACGTCGACTTCGTCGGTGGCACGGTTTCCTTCGTGCCAAACGAAAAGTGGTGGGGTGACAAGCCATTCCTGGACAAAGTCACCTACCGCCAGATGGAAGACCAAGCTTCCATCAATGCCTTCAAGGCAGGCGAAATCGACGCCACCGGCGTGGGCAATAAGGATCGCCTAGCTGCGGTTAAGGACATGAATGACATTGAGATCCGCACCGCAATGATGCCTTCTAACTCCCTGATTGTTTTGAACTCTGGCAACGAGATGCTGAAGGACATCAAGGTCCGCGAGGCAGTGTTGACCGGCATCGATCGCTCCCAGTTGGCAGCCATTCGCTTCAACGGTCTCAACGGTTACAAGGAAGAGCTGCCGGGCTCCCTCAACCTCTATCAGACCCAGAAGGGCTACGAGGACAACGTTGGTGCCGTCGTGAAGTTCGACGCCGAAAAGGCCAAGTCGCTGCTGGAAGAAGCCGGCTGGAAGGAAGGAGCCGACGGAATCCGCGAGAAGAGCGGCAAGAAGCTCTCGCTGCGCTATACCCTGCTAGGTGACAGCGTCATTAGCAAAGCAATGGCCACCGCAACGCAGAAGATGCTCAAGGACATCGGAATCGATCTGAAGGTCGAAGAGCGTCCTTCCTCCGACTTCTCGGAGATCGCCACCAAGAAGGATTTCGATATCTTCCCGATGGGGTTCACCGCCGGCGATCCATTCGGCATCGCGTACTTTGGTCAGGTCTACCGCTCCGACTCCGAGCTGAACAAGTCCGGCACCGGTACCCCGGAGATGGATAAGAAGATCGAAGAGCTGGCCAAGATCGCAGATCCTGACGAGCAGATCAAGAAGGGCAACGAGCTGGAGCGTGAGGCTCTGTCCACCTATGGCATCATGCCTATCTACAACGGCCCGGCCATGGTCGCTACCAGCCCGAAGCTAGCTAACTTCGGTGCTGCTTCCTTCGCTGTACTCGAGGTCGAAGACATCGGCTACACCGAGTAAAGCCTCAGCCGCAAACAAAGCTGGCTCCACTCGTTGACAATGAGTCATTGAGTGGAGCCAGCTTTTTGTTTTAGTAATCGCCCTAGTTATCGCCCTTGAGCTGGTCACGCAGCTCGTCGAAATACTGGCGTGCCGTCTGCGGTGTATTGCTCTGTGGTGCACCGCCGGAGTACGGCGGCTGCTCAATAGCTTGCGCGCTCTGTTGGGCTTGCTGCTGCGCCTCGCGCGCCGCCTGCTGCGCGCGCTGCGCCTTCTGCGCACGCAGCTGCTCCAAGCGCTCGCGCTGCTCGCGGTCGAGCCCACCAGAGGCTTCGTTGTTAATAGCCTGAGTCGACAGCAGTACGTCGCGCATGCCGCCGAAGAGATCCTGCATGCCGCCTGGGTTGGACGGCATGTAAAGGACGTTAGTGTGAGAACGGTCGGCGACGTCGACCATCGCGTCCAGGTACTGGGAAACCAGCATCAGGGTCTCTGGGTTTTCCTGAACGCCAGCCGCACGCAGCATCTCGTACTGCTGCGCGATACCCTCGACAATTTCCTTACGCTGCTCAGCCACACCGCGACCCTGCAGCTTCTTTGCCTCAGCGGCGCCCTCGGCTTCTTTAACCACGCGAATCTTCTCCGCCTCAGCCTGTGCGATAGCCGCCTCGCGCTCACGCTGCGCAGCGTTAATGGAATTCATCGACTCGCGCACGCGGGTATCCGGACGAATATCGGTAACCAGGGTGTTTACGAAGTGCCAGCCATATGCAGCCATGTTATCGCGCAAAGAAATTGCGACGTTCTGCGCGATGGTGTCCTTGGATGAGAAGGAATCATCCAAGTC
This sequence comes from Corynebacterium sp. HMSC036D03, assembly GCF_001836185.1. Lineage (NCBI taxonomy): Bacteria > Bacillati > Actinomycetota > Actinomycetes > Mycobacteriales > Corynebacteriaceae > Corynebacterium > Corynebacterium sp. HMSC036D03. Next base: position 7,999 of record NZ_KV827708.1, on the reverse strand, counting down.
CATATTGGCAACCGAGGAACGAACGTTATCCTGCACGTAGGCCACGATCTGCTGTTCGTGGTTGGAGAGCATGTAGTAGGCCTCGCGCTCGCGGCCTTGAACAACCTCGTATTGAACGGCGACCGGAATCTGAACGAAGACGTTGTCCTTGGTCTTGGTCTCCACCATGACATCGAGCTGGCGCACCTGCAGGCTGATCTTGTCGCGCACGCGATCAACCCACGGCAGCTTGAAGTGCAGGCCAGCGTGCGCCACGGTGACGAACTTGCCTAGGCGCTCCACGATGGCCGCCTCTCGCGTGCGGACAATGAAATAACCATCAAAAATGGTCAAAACAATCGCCAGCAGAACAACGCCAACAACAATCATTCCGATCATTGGTTCTTCCTCTCGTTCAATTCCTCATTCAATTCTTGATTTACTCCTCACCTTTCCACACCTTGAATAAGTGCGCGAGTAGAAAAGAAGAAACTTAATGAAACTGCTACCGAATAAGACAAGGGGCTATGCAGCGAGCGCCAAGTCCGCCGTCTGCTTTCCGTCTTCCACTCTATGCAGCGTCGTGCCGACACCGCCAGGCGCAGGAACTGATCGACGACCGACCGGGGCCGGCCGACGCAAACGGACGTTCTAGTGGTCATCAACCAAGTGGAAAAGGTCGCCCAGAATGCCCTCGCCGTCGTGGCTGATTCCGTTGTGTTGGAACTTGTTAGTCACCATTGGGCGCAGGTCACGGTAGGCGCTAGCGGTCTGCATCGCCTCTTCGAAGGGCACGAAGATGTCATCCAGATAGACAGCTGCGGCGGCCTGCACCTCAGCGTTGCCCAATACCGCGGCGTCGTAAGGCGCAGCATCCCACTCAAACTGCGCCAACGCTTCTGCCGAATCCTTGAACGCATGCAGCGCCGGATCCTCATCGAACTGCCACGGGAAGATGTGCTCGCCTGTCAGCCACGTGCCTGACTCGGCAAACTCCGGGAACTCCTCGCGCACGCGGTGCGCCGCCCAGCCCGTGACGTGCTGGCCGCCCACACTGCCATAAATGGATTCGTGGATGGCCGCATACAATGGCCCACCCTGGAAGCTCACGCGAGCACCAACCTCGTGGAGGAAATCGGAGCGCAAGTGCTTCTCCCCACCCACGGTGCGGAAAGGCTCCTCAAGCAGGTAGCCCAGGGAATCGAATCCGGAGCCGCGGCCCAGCTCGATGCCGATGGTGCGGAAGCGAAGCGAGCTCAAGCGCTCCCCAGTAGGCAAAACCTCCTGCGAGTTGTCCAGGTGATCGATGATTTCCGCGATGCGCTGCTGCGCGAAAGGTACGTAGTCGAAGAAGCGCTGTTGGCGCACTTTGAGCTTGGTGAACGTGGAACGGTAAAGATCGTCTGCGCCCTTGTCCAAGGTCGGTAGGCCGCCGGTCAGGAAGGCCTTGTCCACTGACTCGGGGAACAAGGAGACATAGCTCGTGATGCAGAATCCGCCAAAGGACTGGCCGAACAAAGACCACTTGTCGATGCCAAGGTACTCACGCAGCCGCTCCGCATCGCGCACGATGTTGTCCTGGCGCAGTAGTTTAAGGCGATCGACGCTTAAGTCGGCGGCGTCGGAAAGCTCATCAATGCGATAGCTGCGCCCCGTGCCACGCTGGTCCATCAAGATCCAGCGAAACCGCTCCAAGCCCTTCCCAATAACGCCCGTCGGCCCCAGTGGACGCGGGGCTGGGAAGCCTGGCCCGCCCTGGTTATAGAGAATGGCGGGCTTATCCGGGTCACCGATTTCGCGGGCATAGAGCTCAAACGTGCCCTGTTGCGGGTCGTTGTAGTCCCAAGGGACGGAAAGTGTGTGCTCTTTTACTGGATATCCGAAACGGCGAGTCATGGATAAAAGTTTAGCGCTGTACCAAACGGCACAGCGCTAAAAACTTTTCTTATTCAGGGAACACTCGTTTAGTAAACGGTGAAGCCCTTGTCGCGGAAGACGTCACGAATTGCTTCGATATCCTCCGGCTTTGGCGGCTTCGTATCCTCAAGGGTGTACGGATAGCCCAGTTCATGCCACTTATCAGCACCCATGTTGTGGAACGGAAGCACCTCGATACGCTCGACGTTGTTGCTCCAACGCCCCACGATCTTGGCGACGTTTCGCACATTTTCCGGGGAATCCGTCAGGCCTGGAACCACCACGAAGCGGATCCACACCGGCTTACCCATCGCCGACAGTCGGTCACCGAAATCGATGGTTGGCTGCAGCTCGCGGCGAGTGACCTTTTTGTAGGTTTCTTCGTCGCCAGACTTGACGTCGAGAAGCACAAGATCGATGTTTTCCAGGTCTTCGTCCCGCAGGCGCGTACCCAAAAAGCCCGAGGTATCGATGGTGGTATGGATACCCGCATCGTGGACTTCCTTGAGCACGCGGCGCGTGAACGCAATCTGGAACAACGGCTCGCCACCTGAGATGGTCAGACCGCCACCGGAAGTCTTGAAGATGGGCTTGTAGCGCTTGATGCGCTTGACGACGTCCTCGATGCGCTCGAGGGTGCCCACCTTCATCTCCATGGTGTCTGGGTTGTGGCAATACTGACAGCGCAGTGGGCAACCGGACATGAACATCGTCATGCGGGTACCTGGACCATCGACGGAGGTCACCAGCTCCCAGGAGTGCACCAAGGCGATATCGCCAGTACGGCGTGCCTCCATGAGCTCCGGGCGCTTGATCTCGTCGAGGGAGTTATCGGTACCTAGGCCGGCGGCCGCACCGCGCACCTTCTCGCCCGCTTGGGGGTCGAGGTGCACGACTCCAGTAATGCCATCAGCCATTTTTTATGAACCCTGGTGGAAGGTACGGGAGATAACGTCGAGCTGCTGCTCCTTAGTCAGCTTGACGAAGTTAACTGCGTAGCCAGAAACACGGACGGTCAGGTTCGGGTACTTCTCTGGGTGCTCGACAGCGTCCTCGAGGGTTGCCTTGTCCAGAACGTTGATGTTTGCGTGGTACAGGCCCGCGTTCATCTGGTGCTCGTCGCGGTTAGCCTTCATGTCTGCCAAGCGCTCGTCGAAAGTTGGGGTTGCCATGGTGATACTCCTTGAAGTGAGTTGAGGTTGAATGGGGGAAACTTGATTGCCGGGGTGGCTTACTCGGACTCCATGATGAAGCCTGCGTCCAGCACGCCCACCAGGTTGTCGATGCGCTCCTCCGGAGTGCGGCCGAGACCAGACGGGGTGATGGTGTTGGTCAGCGAGATGCCGTCCAACGCATCCTTGTAGTCCAGCTTGCCCACCGACAGCATGGAAGCGACCATGCCGTGGCTGTCAGCGCCGTTCTCTGGGTTTGCGCCCGGCGCGAACGGGGTGCCTGCCTTGTGGCCGGATGGGAAAGCACCGGTTGCCTTGCCGTAGACCACGTTGGAGGTAATGGTCAGAACGGACTGGGTTGGAATTGCGTTGCGGTACATCGGGATGGCCTTAATCTTATCCATCACGGTGTGGACGATGGTTGCGGCGATGTCGTCGGCGCGGTCATCATCGTTGCCGTAGAACGGGAAGTCGCCCTCGGTCTTGTAGTCAACGATGAGGCCGGACTCGTCACGGACCGGGTACACCTTGGCGTACTTGATGGCGGACAGGGAGTCAGCCACGATGGACAGGCCAGCGATGCCGCAGCCCATGGAGCGAACGATGTTGGAATCGTGCAGCGCCATCTCGACTGCCTCGTAAGCGTACCTATCGTGGCAGTAGTGGATGATGTTCAGAGCCTCGACGTAGGTGCCGACTACCCAGTCGAGCATCTCCTCGTACTTCTTCCAAACCTCGTCGAAGTCGAGCGGGCCGTCGCCCTGGATAGCGTCGTAGCCCTCAACAACCTGCTTGCCGGTAACCTCGTCGCGGCCGCCGTTGATGGCGTAGAGCAGGGCCTTTGCAGCGTTGACGCGAGCGCCGAAGAACTGCATCTGCTTGCCAACTTCCATCGGGGAAACACAGCAAGCAATCGCTGCGTCGTCGCCCCACTGCTCACGAATCTGCCTATCAGACTCGTACTGAATGGAAGAAGTGGTGATCGAGATGTGAGCACAGAACTTCTTGTAGCCCTCTGGCAGTGCTGGGTCCCAGAAAATGGTGATGTTTGGCTCTGGTGACGGGCCAAGGTTGACCAGGGTCTGCAGCAGACGGAAGGAGGTCTTGGTGACCATGTGGCGGCCGTCATTGCCGAAACCAGCGTCAGACCAAGTTGCCCAGTATGGGTCGCCGGAGAAGATCTGGTCGTAGTCCTCGGTGCGCAGGAAGCGAACGATGCGCAGCTTCAGAACGAGATGGTCGATGATTTCCTGTGCGTCCTCTTCGGTGATGATACCGGCTGCGAGGTCGCGCTCGAAGTAGCAGTCGAAGAATGCAGACAGGCGGCCGATGGACATTGCGGCGCCGTCCTGGGACTTGATGGAAGCCAAGTAGCCGAAGTAGGTCCACTGAACAGCTTCGTGAGCAGTCTTTGCAGGACCGGAGATGTCGAAGCCGTAGGACTGAGCCATGGCCTTGAGCTTCTTCAGAGCCTTGATCTGCTCTGCATGCTCCTCGCGGTAGCGTGCCCAGTGTTCGCTGAATCCGAGCTCGCCGACCTCATGCTTCTTAGCGTCCTTCTCGGCAATCAGGTAGTCGACACCGTAGAGAGCCACGCGGCGGTAGTCACCGATGATGCGGCCGCGACCGTATGCGTCAGGCAGACCGGTGATGATGTGTGATGATCGAGCCGCACGAATACGTGGGGTGTAGATATCGAAGACGGCGTCGTTGTGGGTCTTGCGGTAGCGGGTGAAGATCTTCTTGATGTCTTCCTCCGGCTCCTTGCCTGCCTCACGGATGGCCTGCTCAACCATGCGCCAGCCGCCGTTTGGCATCATGGCACGCTTGAGCGGAGTGTCGGTCTGCAAGCCGACGATGACGTCGTCATCCTCAGAGATGTAGCCGGCCGGGAAAGCATCGATGTCGGTTGGGGTGTGGGTGTCGACATCGAAAATGCGCTTTTGGCGCTCTACTGACAGGTAGTCCTTTTCGAGGGTGTCCCACGTGCGCTGGGTCTTTTCGGTTGGGCCCGCGAGGAAGGAAGCGTCTCCATCGTACGGAGTGTAGTTGCGCTGGATGAAGTCCCGGACGTTGATGCCTTCAGTCCATGGACCAGGCTCGAATCCTTTCCAGGCTTCAAACTGCAGCGGTTGCGTTGCGGTGGTCACGATTGTGACTCCCTTCTTGTTTGACACATTTCATTCAAGTGATTCGGGGCGCCTTGCCGCTGTTTCCTGTCACTGTGTTCCGTACGTTTCCTAGCGGAAACTTTGGTCTCACCCTTAAGCGACGAGCGCCTCTTGTCTCCAATTTTAGGAGCCGTGACTGCACCCTCCTACTTGAGCAATTGTGCAACAGAGCACATCCGCGTTTATTCGATGCCCACGCAGGTCATCAATTTCATAAAAGACGGACATACCGTTTAGATCGGGGGTAAATTGCCCCCGATCGTAAGCTTCCCCACAACGCATTGATAGCTTTTTTATCAGCAATTTCCGAATTACCTGCCGATCGGAAGAAAACCATTGTTGCGAATTTCTATAGCTAAACACCAGCTCAGATTCTTAATGCACATAGTGTTCATTTACTTCAGTAACAGGATAAATCGGGCACAAAATCACATTCTGCGCCCGATTGTTTCCACTTCCGATCGCGATTTTCGCAAGCTTTAGAAAGGCAAGCGTGGCAGCGGAATTCCCAGTGTTCGGCTCAAGAAATTCGCCAGCGCAAAGCCTCCACCGACTACCGCCAAAAGGCCCACCAACACCGCGGCTAGGACGCCGCCGCTACTCGACGCCCCGCTCGACAGGCCCGCCGTAGAGCCAGTGGAAGACCCGGCTGCCGATCCCGAAGCCGATCCCGAAGCCGACCCGGTAGTAGATGCACCAGCATCATGATCCCGAGCAGTTAGCCACTGTTCCTTATCCAGCACGCCGCTGCTCAGACGGGTCTCGCCGATCCAGCCGTACCACGGGTCTTGTGGGTGGCCTTCTCCGCGGCCTGCGCCCATTACCCACTGCAGGTCACGCGGCAACAGCCCCTCCGCTCCCTTGGCATTACGCAAAATCGGCGCACCGTTGATGAACATCTCCACGGTGTCCTTTTCTGGGTCGTTGACCACAGCAATGTGCATCCACTCGTCCTTCGGCACCTCGTGCGACCACACAGTCGAGCCGCTTCCTTCTTCCGGCTCTGCCCACCAGCGCAACTCCCGCAGGTTCGACACACCGAACATCACGGTGGGATCAGTATCCGTCGAGCCCGGTACCAACTTGGAAATCTGCGAATCCCGCGAAATCGCACTGCCCCAGCCATGCTTTTCGCCATCAAAGTCCTCCGGCAGCTTCACAAAAGACTCAAAGGTATAGCCCGAATCGGAATCAAAGCGATTAATAGCTGCATCCTTGGCCGACTTAAACTCCGCAGTCGTAGGTTTGCCGGCCGGGTCAGCCCAATAAAGCGAGCCGCTATCCGACGACAATGGGTGATGGTCCGAGCTATACGTCACCCGGTCTGCGCCAACGACGCCGCCTTCACGATGCAAGTCACCCTCACCCGCAATATCCGGAATGATGGTGCCAGCGCCGGCAGGTGCGCCGTCGTTAAGCGCTGCACCTTCCTTGTCCATTGCCTCACCTGGACGCCAATGGAAGACAGTGTTGTCATTTTTCACAAAGTCATCCGGACCCTGCGGAAGCTCATCGGCCTTAATTTCGTATGGCCGATAACCGGCAGACACGATATCGCGCGCCTCCTGCGCCAAATCGCCATTGTTTTCATCACCGACCTGGAACTGCGGGTCAAAATCAGCGAAGCGTTCCGCGAAATTGAACGGAATCTTGTAACTATCGCCCTTGCCCTCCAAAATCAGCTCATCGAATTGCGTGAGTTCTTCCTGGGGCTTCTGCGCGACCCATGGCGAAAGCGCTGCCATCTCGAGTTCGTTGCCGGTGAGATCAAACTCAAGGACGCCCAAAAGGCCGTTTCCGCCCTGATAGGCCATCTGATAATCCTGCAAGATAGCTACAACATCGTGTCCGTAGTCGTTCTTGTCCACTCGGTAGCCTGCGCCATGGTGATGACCACCCATGGTGAGGAAAATCTGGTCGTTTTTACTGATGAAATCGTCCCACAAGTGCTTGCCATAATCGTCTGAATAGAAAACCTCACCGGAGCCATCAATGCTCAAGACCTCATGGGTAGTCAGGATTACCGGAAGGTCAGGGTGTTCATCGATAGCCTGCTGCGCCCAATCCAGCACCTCGTTGTTGGCGCGCCATGCAAGGGCCAAGACCAAATACTCTTGGCCTTCGGCTTCAAAAATGTGGTACTCGGAATCAGAATCGACCCCAGTGAAGCGTTCCTGGAACGTCGAGTTGGCCTCCTTGGCGCGGTCAGCCCCAAACCACTGGTTGAAAGGCTGGTAGGAAGCATCGCCGGTCAAGTCGTGATTGCCAGGAAGGATGGAGTAGTTAAGATCCGACTGGTCGAGCGTACGCATCGCCTCGTCGGCGACCTTCCACTCCCCTTCCACATCAGACTGGTCCACGACATCGCCCAAGTGAGTAGCAAACTGCATATTTAGGGCGTCTTTGTTTTCCGCAAGCCATTCGGTTTGCGCCCGATAAGGCTCACTTCCGTAGCGCTCCTGCGCGAGGTTGCCAGTCTCAGGGGTGGAATAGCGAGAGTAGAACTGCGTATCGGGAAGCACGCCGAGTGTAAAGCGTGAGCCTTCCGAAGCAGACTGCGCCAGCGCATGTGGGGCAACGAGGCTGCTTGCGCACAGCGAAGAGATAACAAGAATGCCGATTTTACGATGCGAGAGGACCATGAATTTTCTCCGTTTGAGATTCCGGGGGACCTCAAGAGCCTAAGAAACTTAGGTTGCGAAAGTATTACCTTCACGTGAAATGTTGGGCTAAGTAGCAAAAAGTGTGTCTGATTCCAAG